>JAYTBL010000095.1:0-5531 GCA_043736975.1 Polyangiaceae bacterium | reverse complement strand
GCGGGTGGCGCGGACGTCGACCTGGGAGCGGTCGCGGTGTTCCTGGGAAAGATCGACGGGAGCGACAAGATCATCGTCGGCGTCAACGAGCGAGAGATGACGGTGGGCGGCCGGCACCAGCGAGGTGGGAGCGCCGGGAACCGTCCCCGACGAGAGCTGGAGATCATGGAGCGAGCCGAGGTCGCCACCGGGCGCGAGCTTGTGCGAGAGCACCCCCTTGCGATCCGGCGACGTCGCGAGGATGCCCATCATGCCCCCGTCGGGGACCAGCACCGTCGCGGCGATCGGCGCGGCGGTGTTCGCCCTCTTGAGCGCTCCCAGCCGCGTGCGATAGAGGACGCTCGAGCCATCGGTCGCGATCGATCCCTCCGCCACGCCCGCCGCCTCGATCGGCAGCTCGCTCACCAGCGTGGCACCGATCGAATAGACGGCGGCCGCGCCGCCGGTCCCGGTCGACGCGATGCGCTTCGCCGAGAAGGCCTTGTCGCCCGCGCCGTTGATGGAAAGGAACGAGGGCGCGAGGCCGGTGTCAATGATGAGGCTCACGCCGGTAGGCAAGGTCCGCCGTGCGGTGGCGGTGATCGCCGCGCCGGTGCAAGTCGACGTGAAGAGGCTCTGCCCGACGAACGTGTAGAACGCCGCGCAGGGGTTCGCGTCGCTGCCGTCTCCCAGGGCATCCTGGACGATCACCACGCTCCCGGCCGCGAGGGTGGACGGCGAGGTGACGAGCTGGCGCTCTGCGCCCACCGAACGAACGAACGCGACACGGGCCCCGTCGCCGGAGGAGTCGACCTCGTAGACGGGTGAGGCGGCGGCGGCTTCCTTGAGGCCGTTCGCGCGGCTCCACACCGACAGCTTGCCTAGCCCGGTGTCCGCGTCCACGCCCGTCCACAGCCCCACGACGCCGCCGATGACCGAGATCACGTCGTCGGTGGCCTCGCCGGCGAGGACGAGATCGGGTGCGATCACGGTGGGCGTGCCGCCGGCGGGCGCGATCGCCTCGAGGCTGATCGTCGATCCGTAGCGCAGGAAGATGATCGTCCCGTCGATGAGCGCCGACTGGATCTCGATCTCACCTGCGCTGAGCAGCTTGCCCTGCGGCTTCGGCCCCGCGTCCTTCGACGACGCGTCGGGGTCGGGCGGGGGCGGCGCGGCGTCGATGACGATTCGCGCGTCGGGAGGGCCACCATCGCCGCTCGGGTCCGCGGCGGGAGAGGCGGAGTCGCCGCAGGCGAGGAGGCCGACGAGCCCCAGCGAGATGGTCAGCGGAAGGGTGGAGGACTTCATCGTTGGTCGCCGAGGCCATAGCGCGACGGCAACCTGGAAAAAAGCGGAGGTGACCGCTCGACAAACGACGGCTCTCGATGTAGGGAAACGTCCGCAGTCGCTGAGCTCGTACCCATCGCGACGCCAGGGGTTCAATTGAAGAAACTTCTCCTCGCACTGTTCGTGATGCCGCTGGTCGGTTGCACCGAGAACGTCATCCAGAAGCCCGCGGACCCCGCGCCCGTCGCGCCTGCCCCCGATCAGACGACGGACCCCACCGACCCGCCGCCGGCAACGACGCCCGATCCGAAGGCGCCGACGAGCAGCTCGAAGGCCCCCGAGGACCGCTGCCTCGACGGGCAGGACATGGACGGGGCCGATGTCGACCTCAAGGACTGCCCCGAGCTCCCCGACGCCCCCGACTCGACCCTCATGGGGAAGCAGACGATCGATCTCGGCGCCTGGGAGATCGGTACGACTGCCGACGGCCAGACGTACAAGTACGGCTCGCTCTCGGGCACGAAGCCGCGGATGCTCAACTTCTCCGGCGGCAAGGTCGCGGTCAACGACCAGAACGTGGAGTGCTGGGCCAAGGGCTACTACCGCCTTCGCAAGATCCTCCAGACCCCGCCCGCCGCCTACGTGGCGCTCCACAAGGCGGGCTTCCAGTTCCGCTTCTTCCAGTTCCAGACCGACCTTCGCAACGGCCGCACCGGCTACACCGAGATCTCCTCGTTCGAGGACCACCTCGTGAAGTGGGTCACCATCATCGACGCCAAGGGCGTCTGCAAGCAGCCCACGCTCACCCAGTTCCGGGATTACGCAAAGGGTCAGCTCACGACCCGTAGCCTTCCCGTTCCCAAGGACTGACGACGACCCGCGCGCGAGGGACATCGGAGCGGGCCGCGAGCGCGTGCTAAATTCCGCGTATGCGTCGCTCCCTCGTCCTCTTCGCGCTCCTCTTCTCGTGTCGCTCGCCCCAGGGCACGGACGCGGGGATCGCGCCGCCGCCGTCTGCCCCGTCGGCGAGCGTGGCGGCGCGTCCGGTCGATCGCGAGCTCGCGGACCTGCCCCGCGATCCGCGGGAGGCCATCCTCGCGAGCGCCGCCGGCGCGCTGCTCGGGCAGGAGCACGTTCGCGCGCGGCCCCTCGACGACACCGTCTCGAAGGAGGCGTTCAAGGAGCTCATCGACGAGCTCGACAGCGGGAAGCTGTTCCTGCTCGAGGGTGACGTCCAGCGGCTGGCGCGCTTCGAGACCGACATGGACGACCAGCTCCGCGCCGGCGACCTGGTGCTGGGACGCAAGGCCAGCGCGCTCCTCTCGAGCCGGCGCCGGGTCGTCGCCGACGTCGTCGCGCGCATCCTCGCCGTGCCCCTCGAGTTCACGGCGAACGAGTCGATCGAGACCGACAGCAAGAAGCGTGCATTCTGCAAGACCGAGGAGGAGCTCGCCACGCGCTGGCGCAGCCTGCTCAAGCTGCAGGTCCTGGAGCGCACCCAGGAGCTCGAGGACATCCTCGAGAAGAAGGCGCATCCCAAGGCGGACGCCAAGCCCAGCGACCCCGACGACGCCAAGCGTGACGCCGCCGCCGAGAAGGCCCTCGGCGAGATCCCCGCGACGTTCGAGGGCCGGCGCGACAAGGTGCAGAAGGAGGTGGCCACGCGCTACGCCACCCAGTTCACGCGGCTCGCCGCGGTCGACAAGCTGGCGCCGGCGCAGGCGTTCATCAACGCCGTCAACGGCGCCTTCGATCCCCACACCACCTACCTGCCACCGGCGGAGGAAGCGGAGCTCGGCATCGCGCTCACCGGCCGCCTCGAGGGCATCGGCGCCACGCTGCGCGAGCAGGAGCACTACATCCTGGTGAACGATCTCGTTCCCGGGGGCGCCGCCTGGCAGCAGGGCAAGCTCGAGGTCGGCGACCTCATCCTCTCCGTCGCCCAGGACGGCAAGGAGCCGGTCGACGTCATGGACATGCCCATCGGCAAGGTCGTGGCCATGATCCGCGGGCCGAAGGGCACGGTCGTCATCCTCACGGTGAAGAAGCCCGACGCGACCCTCAAGACGATCTCGATCACGCGCGACGTGGTCCGCATCGAGGCCTCCTACGCGCGGGGCGCGATCCTGAAGACCAAGGGCAGCGGCGACGTGGGATACGTGCATCTTCCAGGCTTCTACGGCGAGTCGAGGAAGCCCGGCGAGCGCAACGCCACCGACGACATGCGCACCATCCTGACCCAGCTCACGAAGAAGGGCGTGACGTCGCTGGTCTTCGACCTGCGCGGCAACGGCGGCGGGCTCCTCACGCACGCCCGTGACATCGCCGGGCTCTTCGTCAAGGAGGGCCCGGTGGTCCAGACCAAGGACGGCAAGGGGGCGGTGGAGGTGCTCCGGGACAAGGACCCGTCGGTCGCATTCAGCGGCAACGTGGTCGTCCTCGTCGACCGCTTCTGCGCCTCGGCCGCGGAGATCGTCGCCGGCGCGCTGCAGGACTACGAGCGCGCGGTGGTCGCGGGGACGGGCGCGACGCACGGCAAGGGGACGGTGCAGGCGGTGATCGACCTCGATCAGCAGACGCGATCGAAGGGCGATCCGCTGGGCCTCTACAAGGTGACGATCCAGGAGTACTTCCGCGTGAGCGGCGGCTCCACGCAGCTGAAGGGCGTCGTGCCCGACATCCTGCTTCCCGATCCCACGTCGTTCGTCGAGTCCGGCGAGCGCACGCTTCCCCATGCCATCCCCTGGTCGACGATCGACGCGGTCTCGTTCGTGAAGACGCCTCACGCGTGGAAGGCGGCCGACCTCGCGTCCGCGAGCACCGCGCGCACAAGCGCGAGCGCCGACCTCGCCGTCGTCACCCGCTTCGCCAAGATCATGGAGGCGCGGAAGGACCGCACCGTGAAGCCCCTCGAGCGCACCGCCTGGCAGGCCGAGTACAAGCGCGCCAAGGCCGACCTCGAGTCCGTCGATCCCAAGAAGCGCGAGCCGAAGCCCTTGATGGAGGTCGTGCCGCTCTCGACCGCGGAAGGAACGTCGCAGGATCCGCGCATGCAGCGGCAGCTCGACCGGTGGAAGGACGGCCTCGCGCGCGACCTGTGGGTCGACGAGACCACGCGCATCCTCGCCGACATGAAGAAGGTCCGCTAGGCGAGCTCCGAGGTTGGGAAGCTGCGGAGGGGAGCGGGCCTCCTCCGGCCGCGGTACGCTGTCCTGCTGCGCGCGGGGGTGATCCGTGCACCGCCGCCCCGCGCAAGGTCGGGCGATGGATGGCGGTGGCGACGAACCCTTTTTGACGGTCCACGCTCTCGTGCGGGTCCCCAGGCGGTGCCGCTACCCTTGCCCTGCGGGCTGACGTTACCGCTGCTCCCGACGCGGCCGGAGGAGGCCCGCTCCCCTCCTCCGCCCGCGCACCGGCTACGAGCCGTCTACGTACGCCCTCGCCCTCTGGTGGCTCCGCACCCGGCTTGAGTCGGGCTTCACGGGACCTGGAAGGTTGCTACCGCCGGGGAGAAGCTTCCTTCGGTGAGCTCTCCGAAGTCGAAGAGCGCATGGATCATCGTGCAGCGCGCCCCGGGATCGTCGGCGTTCGTGCAGAGCGTGTGCAGCTCCTCGAGCTCGGCGAGCGTCACGAAGGTGCCCGGCTCGGGCTTGAACGCGAGCGAGAGGAAGGCGTTGGGGATGGTCGGGTGGGGCTCCTCCTGCCGGTGGCAGGTCCCGCAGGTCGTGCGGTCGGAGCCCCGGCTCACGCGGAGGAACGGGGCGTCGGCCGCGAGCGGAGCGGTGATGGGGAGGGCGATCTCACCCTTGATGGTTCGCGTGGTGCCGATCCACTCGCCGAACTCGAGGAGCTTGCTCCCTTCGCCGGCGGGCACCACCGAGACGACGAGCTTCGGCAACATGAGCAGGAGGCGCGGCGCGGAGGTCCCGAACGCGGGCTGCGCGCTCGACTTGCCGCTCGTCGCGACCACCGCGAGCGGCCGCGCGAGCGTCGCGACGAAGCACGCGCCGTCGGCGATCGGTCCGAGCGCGTTGAGGCGCGCGACCGCATCGGCGATCGATCCCAGCTCCCCCTTCGACTTCGCGCATTGCTGGAGCGCCGCGCTCGCGCCATGGGGGCCGGCGTCCTTCCCGCCGCCGTCCTTCGGCGGGGGCGGCGGTGCGGTGGACGAGCCAGACGGGGCCGCGGTCGGCTCGGGGGCCGGGCCGACCTCGCCCGAGGACGTCCCGCACGCGGGGAGCAGCACCAACACGAGCGCGAGCGCC
>JAYTBL010000094.1:0-5534 GCA_043736975.1 Polyangiaceae bacterium | reverse complement strand
CCCGGGAGCAATGCGTCAAGAAGGCTAAGGCCTCGGTCGACATCGACCGGCGGTCGATCGCCCGCTTCAGAGGTTGACACGGCTGCCGCGCTTCCCGGATGCTGCGCGGACGTGCGACCTATTTTCGCGGTGATTCTCGCTACGGGGGTGGGGGCGGGCGGGTCGCTCGCGCCGTCCATGGCCTTCGCACTGGAGCCCGAGATCACCTCGGACACCGCCGCACAATTCTACGGGGTGCGCAGCCCGACCGGCGAGACCACCCTCCAGCGCCGGCGCCTGACGACCACGCTCGGGGTCAGCGTCTACGATCTCTACGATACACCGCAGGACCCGAGCGGGCCCAGCCTCTCGTTCCGCGCGCGCATGCGCTACGACGCCGATTACGGCGGCAGCGGCGCCGAGACCGACATCACGAGCCGCAGCCTCGTCCCTGGGTTCGAGCGCGGCCCCATCGACCTGATGTACGGCTACGTCGAGGGCCGCCGGTTCCTCAAGGGCTGGCTGGGCTTCAAGATCGGTCGCCAGTACGTCGTCGACTCCCTCGGCTGGTGGTCGTTCGACGGCGGCCAGGTGAAGGTCACCACGCCCTACTACTTCGCCGCGGAGCTGTACGGCGGCCTCGAGCAGCGGGGAGGGATGCCTCTCTCCACGCCGCGCTTCGAGCGCGACGGCGTCTGGCGCGGCGACCGCTCGGGGTACGATCCGTCGCTGTATCCTTCGTTCCAGCCCAACGACGTCGCGCCCGCCTACGGCGCCGCGCTCGAGTCCGCGGGCTTCACCTGGCTGCACGGCCGGCTCACCTACCGCCGCGTCTACAACACCGGCGCGTCCAACGCCTCGCAGTTCGCGAACGGCTTGAAGGCGCCCGTCTCGTACGACGGCACGCGCATCTCGCAGGAGCGGCTCGGCTGGGGCTTCGACGGCACGCTGCCCAACCTCGGAGGCATCAAGGGCGGGCTCGCCTACGACCTCTACAACGCGCGCCTGGCGAACCTCTTCGCCTCGGTCGACCTGTACGCGACGCACAAGCTCACGCTGAGCGTCGACTACGACTATTACGTTCCCACGTTCGACGCCGACTCGATCTGGAACTTCTTCCTCGCGATGCCGATGAACGATCTGGGGCTCCGCGCCTCCTACGACGCGACCGAGAAGCTCTCGTTCACGGGTAGCGCGCGCGGCCGCCTCTTTGCCCTGCAGACCGAGGCGGAGAGCGTCGAGCAGCCGACGTCGCCCAACGGGCTCGCGAACGGAAACTACTACCCCAAGAGCTCGATCAACGCGATGGCCGGCGGCAACCTCGGCGCGCGCTGGCACTTCGGTGAAGGCGCGGTCGGCGCGCGCGGCGCCGCGGATTTCGCGGACAACGGCAAGCGCCTCGGCGTCGATTTCTACGGTGAGCGCACGCTCGAGACCCGCTACGTCCTCAGCGCACGCACCGGCGTGTGGCAGTGGGATGACAAGCTGCGCCCCGGTCGCGACGCCACGAGCTTCCAGTACGTGCTCGGCGCGGGCTACAAGCTCTGGCAACGCTCGCTGGTGTACGCGGACTTCGAGCACGACATGAACCGCATCGCCGGACAACGTTTCCGCGCGATGCTCTGGCTGAGCGTGGCGGTGAGCAAGTGATCTCCGGTCGTGGAATCGGCGCGATCGCGCTGCTGGTCGCGATGCTCGTCCTCGCGGCGTGCACCGCGTTCGCGCAGGATCAGGCCCCGGCGCCGGCGCCGCCTACCGACGTGCCGGATGCCGCCGCCGAGGCCGATCCGCCCGACGCGTCGCTGGGCGCGCCGCCCCCCATGAGCGCGGAGAGCGCTCATGCCTACGCCACCAACCGCGACGTCTCGAGCGGCACCTCTCCCCTGCCCGGCAACGGCGCGCTGCCGCTGAAGCTCCTGCCGCCGGGCGCGTTCGAGCAGGATCGGGGGCCGAGCGAGGCGGTGTTCCCGCCGCAGAGGCTCACGCTCCGCTTCAACCACAAGTTCCACGTCGAGCAGCAGAAGCTGCAGTGCAAGACGTGCCACATGAGCGCTACCACCAGCGAGTCCGTCGCCGACAAGCTCACGCCCAAGCCCGCCACGTGCGACGCGTGCCACGGCTCGAGCCACGACGATCTCAACAAGGTCGAGCCGGGCGACGACGCCTCCGGCAAGTGCAACTTCTGCCACCTCGGCTACAAGGAGGGCGACGGTAACCTCGTCGCGAAGTTCGAGATCCCGCGCGCGAACATGGTGTTCAACCACAAGAAGCACGTGGTCCGGAACATCAACTGCCAGCAGTGCCATGGCGACGTGCAGGAGCTCGAGCTCGCGACGCGCGATCAGATGCCGAGGATGCGCGGCTGCTTCGGCTGCCACCAGCAGCCGGAGGCGGCGGCCCGCGGCGAGGCGAAGGCCGCGTGCGAGACCTGCCACGTGAAGGGCGGCGCCAAGGAAGGCGGGCGCATCAAGACGGTCTTCGCGAGCGGTACGATGGCGCCCCCGCGCTGGCTGCACAACTCCCAGCACACGCCGGACTTCGTCCAGCGCCACAAGTACGTCGCCGCGAACGACTCGCAGTTCTGCGCGAACTGCCACAAGGAGGACTTCTGTACCGGCTGCCACGACGGACGAGTCCGGCCGCGGAACATCCACCCCAACGACTACCTGAACATGCACGCGGTCGAGGGCCGCCTCGCCACCCAGAAGTGCACGAGCTGCCACCGCGAGCAGAGCTTCTGCCTCGGCTGCCACCAGCGCGTCGGCGTCTCGATGAGCGGGCCGGTCAAGGACTCGGGCCGGTTCCATCCGCCGAAGAGCGAATGGAGCGATCCTCCCCGGCGTCCGGGACACCATTCCTTCGAGGCAAACCGGAACCTGAACGCTTGCGTCAGCTGCCACATCGAGCGCGATTGCGTGGTCTGCCACGGCGGCCAGGGCATCGGCGGCGGCTTCAACCCGCATTCCGGTGGCTTCGCCGGTGGATGCGCGACGCAGTTCAGGCGTAACCCTCGCCCCTGCTACGTGTGCCACGACCCGGGTGCCGCGGTCCTGCAGAGGTGCAAGTGACACGCGGACTCCGAAATCGATGGTTGCGTCCAGACGGGGCCGGAGACTATACCGGCGTTTCGCAACCGCGCGTCGTCTCGTCCCTTATATGCCCTGAGGAGGGTCCCCGTGAAAGACCTCGTACGCTACCTGTTGGACAATCTCTACCTGGACTTCCAGGGCGAGATCTCCCTGGACAACGTGCGGCAGTTCCTCCGGGGGGACGACAGCCGCGAAGCGAAGGCGCTTCTCCAGAAGCTGATCGAGGACAAGGGCGTCGACGACCTCTTGATCACCCTCGCGGACGTTCTGAAGGAGCACCTCCGCACGGGCGTGAACGAGCAGGTGATGCGCGAGCAGCTCTCGATGTACTCCGAGAGCTGACCGCCGTCCCGGGTCGGCGCGTCTTCGCGTCGCTCTCGATCATCGCGGCGATCACTGCCGCAGCGGCCTCTTGCGACACGGGCAAGCGTGACGACCAGCGCACGCTTGGGCCAGCCATCACGATCGTCGACGTGAACGTCGGCGACGGGAAGCCCATGCCCGCGGACGGAGCGGTGCAGATCGCCTTCGACCGCTACCTGCTCCCGGCGACCGTGAACCGCCAGTCGGTCGTCATCGTCGACGGCGCGAACCAGCAGCTCGGTCCCGACCTCGCGCCGATCGTCCTGTACGATCCCATCGCGCGCACCGTCACCCTCGCCCCGCCCAAGCAGCCGTGGCTCACCGAGGGGCAGCCCTACAAGGTGATCCTCGGCATCCCCGAGGGGGACGCGGATACGGGCGGCGTCCGCGCCATCGACCGCGCGACACTCGATCCCGCCCAGCGGCGTGACTTCGCGTTCTTCGTGGGCGCCAAGGCGAACAAGCCGATCGAGCCGACGGTCAGCTTCTGCCGCGATGTGCTCCCCATCTTCTACGCGAAGTGCGCCACCATTCCGACCTGCCACGTCACCGGAGAGCGCGCCGCCGCGAGCCTCGGGCTCGATACCAGCGTCGGGGTCGGCGCCACCGCGCTCAACCGCGTGGCGCAGGGCGCGAACCGCGGCCCGCGCGCTGGGCTGGTCACCGCGTCGGAGCGGCTGTTCGGCGTCGACATGCCGCTGGTCGACCCTGGTAGCCCGGGCAACAGCTGGCTGTTGTACAAGATCGAGCTCGCGCGGCTACCCGTCACGCAGCAGACGAGCCCCTTCGTCTGCACGAACGGCCTGCTCGAGACGCCCACGAGGTTCGCGTTCGCGCCGCTGGCAGCGAACGCCCAGCGCTCTTCCGACGAAATCGATCGCTCGATCCTCTCCGACTACATCCTCGGGCGCGAGATGCCCTTCCCCACCGCGAACCCGAGCGGCTACGCGGACTTCGCGCTCACGTTCGAGGAGCGCGAGAAGGTCCGCCTGTGGATCCAGCAGCTGCCAAGGGGCGCGAGCGTCCCCGAGTGCGGCGGCTGCGGCGAGGGCACCCAGCTCCCGACCGACGCCGGCGCCGCCGACCAGTGACTCAGAACGCCGTGCTCCTCAGCCGACGACGCGGTTGCGGCCCGCATTCTTCGCGGCGTAGAGGTTCTTGTCAGCCAGCTCGTAGAGCATCTGCGGTGACGTCATCGTCGCGGCGAACGTGGTGACGCCGATCGAGACGGTGCAGCCGAACTCCTTCGCGTCGACGAGGAAGCGCGCGGCCTCGACGATCGCCCGGACCTTGTCGGCCGCGATGCGCGCGCCCGCGTTCTCGACCTCGGGCAGCAGCACCGCGAACTCCTCGCCCCCCACGCGGGCGAGCACGTCCTGGCTGCGGAGCCGCGGCTTCACCACCAGCGCGAGCTGCCGCAGCACGCTGTCGCCCGCGACGTGGCCGTAGGTGTCGTTGATCTTCTTGAAGTGATCGATGTCGAACAGGATGAGCGAGAGCGAGCGGCGATAGCGGAGGCTGCGGTTGTACTCGCGCTCGAGCGCCTCGTTGAAGTAGCGACGGTTGTGCGTCTGCGTGAGCGCGTCCATCGTCATCAGGCGATAGATCTCTTCGTGGTAGTTCGCCTCGATGTTGTCGCCCGACATGTACTTCAGGATCGAGCGACCGATCTTTACCTGGTCGCCGTCCTTGAGGGGCTGGCGCTTCACGTTCACGTCGTTCACGAACGTCCCGTTCGTCGACCCGAGGTCCTCGATGTTGTGCCGCTGACCGTCGAACGAGATCCTCGCGTGGTGCCGGCTGATGCTCTCCTGATCGATAGGAAGATCCGATCGCGAGGAGCGACCGATCTCGAAGTTCGCCTGCGCGAGCGGCGCGCGCTTGCCCAGCTCCGGCCCGTAGATCACGACGAGGCACGCGCGGTCGGGCGACGCCGAGACCTGGCTGAAGCTCACCATGTCTATGGCGGTCACGCGATCGAACGGCGGATTCGCGGGCTCGGGCTTCTCGTTGATCTCCACGCTGGAGAGATCGAACCGGGGGTCTTTCGGGTTCACGCCCCGGGATCCTATCAGGCCGCGAGCCGGATGGTACGCTTTGGCC
>JAYTBL010000093.1:0-12677 GCA_043736975.1 Polyangiaceae bacterium | reverse complement strand
CGCCGGTGAGCACGTCGGCGTTGTCGCGAGGAATGATGTAGAGCGCATCCTTCCCGATCATCTCCAGCGTCGGCAGATCGAGGTGGTCGTAGTGGGCGTGCGAGACCGTCACCACGTCGAGCTTGGGCACCGCGCCGAACGCCACGCCCGGCAGCGAGAGGCGCGGGATGGTGTGGATGCGCTTCGACCAGATGGGGTCGGTGGCGAGCAGCTGCCCGCCCAGCCGCTGCACGAACGTCGCGTGGCCGATCCACGTGAGGTGCGGCGAGGTCGCGCGCAGCGCGGTCCCGTCGTTCGCGCGATGCGGGGTCACGAACGGGACCTGCTCGTTCTGGCGCCGCCGCCCCGCGAGCCGGTCCGAGATCTGCCACTTGAAGAGCGCGCCGATCCCTTGGTCGGGGACCGTTCCGTCGAGGTTGGTGTAGCTCGGCACGCGAGCGACCCGCTCAGTCGCGGGACTGCGGTGCCGAGGGAGGACCGCCCACGGCCGCGCTCACCGGGATGATCTGTACGCGACGATCCGGGCCTTCGCCGTGGCTCTCGGTGCGGACCTCGGTGATCTCCTTGAGCGCCATGTGCACCACGCGCCGATCGCGCGCGCTCATGGGATCGAAGGTGATGACCTTGCCCTCCTTGGCGACGCGGCGGGCGAGCTTCTGCGCCATCTCGGCGAGCTGATCCTCGTGGCGCGCGCGGTAGCCCTCGGCGTCGACCGCGATGTGCTTGCGCGGCTCGCCCGGCTTGTGGGCGATGCGCGTGGTCAGGTACTGAATCGCCTCGAGGACGCTCCCGCGCTTGCCGATCACGCGGCCCGCATCCGGACCCTCGATCTCGAGGCGGATCTCGTCGGCCGAGCCCTCACCGTCGTCGGGGGCGAGCGTGACCTCGGCGTCCATGTCCATCTTCTCGAGGAGCATGTCGACGAAGTTGAGCGCGCGCTCGGTCTGCGGATCGAGGGGACCGTCGTCCTCGTCGTCCCCGTCCTCGCCGGCCGCGTGGGCGGCGATGTTCGCCGCGTTCTCGTCCGTCGTCTCGGCGCCTTTTTCCTGTTCGGTACTCACGTGCGATTCCCTTTCCTGAGACGCCTCAAGAGGCTGCGGCCTTCGCCGACTTCGACCCCTTGCCACCCTTGCCGCCCGGGCTGCCCTTCTCCTTGACCACGATCTCGTTCGTCTTCTCGCGCGGAGCGATGCGCTCCACCGCCAGCTGCTGACCGATGCCGAGCAAGCTGTTGGTGAGCATATAAACGCCGAGCGCCGCGGGAAGGAAGAGCATCATGACCGTGAAGACGGCCGGGAGCATGTACATCATCATCTTCTGCTGCATCGGGTCCATGCCCTGCTGCGGAACGATGCGCTGCTGGACGATCATGAACACGCCGAGGAGCAGCGGAAGAACGTAGAACTTGTCGGGCGCGGAGAGGTCGCCGAACCACAAGAACTTCGTGTGGTACATCTCGACCGCCGTCTGCAGGGTCGTGTACATCGCGAACCAGACCGGCATCTGCACGAGCTGGGGCAGGCACCCGCCGAACGGGTTCACGCCGTGCTTCTTCCAGAGCTCCATCATCGCGAGGTTCTTGGCCTGCGCGTCGTCGGCGAACTTCTTGTTCAGATCGTCGACCTCGGGCTTGAGGCGGCGCATCGCGATCGTCGTCTTGATCGACTTGTAGGTGAGCGGGAAGAGCAGCGTGCGGAGGCCGATCGTCATCACGATGATGGCGAGGCCCCAGTTGCCGAACGTGATGTGGGCCTGGATGAACGAGAGCAGGCCGACCAGGACGCGCGCGACCGGGGTGAAGAAGCCGAGGTTCGTGACGTCGCCGAGCTTGGGGTTGCCGCCCGCGGCGTGCGCGAGGACCTCGCGCTCCTTGGGGCCGAAGAACGCGATGTCGCGGTAGGTCGCGGTGGTGTTCGGCGAGAGCTCCTTCTTCGGATAGACGAGCTTGGCGTGGTAGACCGCGCCCGCGTCGTCGGCGTCGTGCGCCTGGCCGGCGGCGACCCACTCCTCGGCGAGCACCTCGCAGGTCGGCGCGTCGGACACCGCGCCGTCGCCCGGTGAAGGGATCAGCGCCTGCGAGAAGTAGTGGCTGTTGACCGCGGCGTAGCGGTCGACGCCCGCCACCGAGAACCAGCCCGACTTGAAGTCGTCCTTGTTCTTGCGGGCGACCTCCTTGCCGGCGGCGCACGAGAGCTCGGTCTGGAACGGCGAGACGCGGCCCAGGCTGCCCTTGATCTCGTGGTTCTGGCGGAACGCGAAGAGGCCCATCGAGAGCTTGTGGGCGCGGATGTCGCTCGCGAGGTTCGTCACCGCGGTCTCGACGTTCATCTCGAACGGGCGCGTGCTCGCGGACACCGTCTTGACGATGCGGACGTCCGCGTCCTCGTAGCTGAAGCGGCAAGTCTTGCCGTCCTGGTCTGCGTCGAGCTTCCAGACGAAGCGGTCGTACTTGATCTGGCTGTTCGCGTCGGGGCCGCGGAACGTGGTGCGGAGCGAGCGCCAGCGCTCGTGGTCAGGCGTGGTCGAGATGTCGAAGTGCGCGCTACCCGCGTACTGCGCGTCCTTCGGGTAGACGTGCATGAGCGCGGCGCCGCGGGCGGAGAGCACCGCGTCGTAACGGAGGCCGGAGATCTTGCAGGTGTCGCCCTCGACCGGCTTGTTGGGCTCGCCGGGCTTCAGCGCCGGGTCGAGCACGTCCGGGACGAAGCCCGGCCCGTACTCGTACTTCTCGTCGGTGAACGCCGAGGATTGAGGCTTGTCGTTCGAGCCCGTGATGAGGGGCAATCCGAACTTCCAGAAGAGGAGGATCGCGACTGCGATCACGCCCCAGCGCAGGACACTGCTTCGATCCATTCGTTGCTTTCAGAGGCGAGATTCGCCGAGAGTTTTGCGGGCCCGCGCGTACCGCCACTGCGCGGGCGGCGGGTCGTAGCCGCCAGGGTGAAACGGGTGGCACTTACACAGGCGTCTGGCTGAAAGCAAGCTACCCCGGGCCGCGCCGTGGGTCTCGAGGCAGGCGACGGCGTAGTGAGAGCACGACGGTTCGAACCGGCACACCCTTCCCGCCAGCGCTCGAATGACGGGAGAGAGGAGCCGCTGGTAGAGACGAACGAGCACGATCAGCCCGCGGGCGAACATCGAGGCCCGAAGATGAGGCCGCGAGGCGATTCGCGCCACCATCATCGGGCCTTTTCCTGAGGTTTCCCCGCGCCCGCGAGCACCGCCGTGCAGCGCTTGAGCAGAGCGGAACGGGAGCGCTCCCACTCGGCGCGCACCTCGGCCAGACCGAGCTCGGCCGCTCCGTCCCGCGCGATCACGACGAGATCGATCCCGTCGGGCACGAGGCCGGGCCACGTCCGGAAGCACTCGCGGCAGAGGCGCTTGATGCGGTTCCGCTCGGGCGAGCTCCCGACCTTCTTCGTCACCACGATCCCGAGGCGCGCGCAGGCGCCCCGCGACTCACGCGCCGCGACCAGAAGGACGAAATGAGCGGCGATCGCGCGCTGTCCGACGGACTGCACACGAAGGAAGTCCGTGCGGCGCTTGAGGCGACGTTCGGGCCCGAAGGCGAAGCCACCGCTCTCGTCGTGCCTCGCCACGCCGGCAGGGCTTACTTCTGGTAGATCGAGACCGTCAGGCGGACGCGGCCCTTGCGGCGGCGGTTCGCGAGGACCTTCGCGCCACCCTTGGTGGCCATCCGCGCGCGGAAGCCGTGGGTGCGCAGGCGGCGTGTGTTGTGGGGCTGAAAAGTTCGCTTCGGCTTTGCCATGACGGTACGACGGTTCCAGGGAGCGGAGAAATCTCCGCAGAAGTGGGCCGCGGAAAAAAGCACCGTCCTGCCTCTGCGTCAAGCACGAGACGCGCGAGCGCGAGCGGCGGAAGGCGGCGGGAGGTGGAGTGCCGCCTTCTGCCCTTCTTTCTTTCGTGAACCATCGCGGCCGGGTTAGGCTGCCCGCTTCGAGGCGCGGCGCCGTTTCACTTCCTTCGGCCGCGAAACTCTTGTGGGAATGACCGAATCCAAGAAGACCCGCCGGGCCCTCGCCAGACGCCTTTCGCCCGCGCTCGCCGCGGTCGCGCTCGCCGCAGCCTCCGCCCCGCGCGAGGCCGCTGCGCAGGTGAAGACCTTCCACCTCGACCGTCTCGAGGTGCCAGGCGGCCCTGACGACGGAATCGCGCTGTTCCGTCCGGTGGTGAACCCCCGGAACATCTTCTACGGGCAGCTCGCCATCGGCTACTCGCTGCGGCCGCTCAAGGTCCGCAACATCACGACCGACACGTCGGTGCTCGCCCGCACCGACCGCTCCTCCGTCGTCCAGGATCAGCTCACCATCTACGGGTCGACCGGCTTCCAGATCCTCGAGCGCGTGAGCCTCGGCGTCACCTTCCCCTGGACCCCGTTCCAGTCGGGCGGCAACCCGAACTACGGCGCGGGCAACGTCCAGGGCCCTGGCCAGGGCAAGACCACGCTGATCGCGACCGGCGGCTCCGGCACCGTGACCGCGTCCGACCTGCGCTTCGACATCCGCGGCACCATCGTCCGCAGCATGGACAAGAAGTCGCTGCTCGGCGCCCAGCTCAACATCTGGGCTCCCACCGGCACGGCGTCCGACCTCGGCGGCGACAACGGCGCGGCGGCCATGCTCATGGTCAGCGGCGAGCACACGGTCAAGTGGATCACGCTGGTCGCGAACCTCGGCGTGCACTTCCGCCCCCGCCACGCGATCAACGACCCCGCAGGCGGCTCCGGCCTCGGCATCGGCAACGAGATCCGCTGGGGAGTCGGCGGGTTCGTGCCCCTCAAGGACGGCAAGTACCGCATCGGCGCGACGATCTTCGGTCAGACCGGCGTCGAGAGCGACGAGATCATCGGCGACACGTTCTTCAAGAAGGCGAACACGCCGATCGAGTGGCAGGCGGAAGGGCGCATGCGCTTCGGCCCCGCCGATCACTGGTGGGCGGGCGTCGGCGGCGGCTCGCGCCTCTTCACGAACGCCTACGGCGCGCCCGACATGCGCCTCATCGCGCTGGTCGGCGCCTACATTCCGATCCTCGACTCCGACGCGAAGTCGCCCGAGCGCCGCGCCGAGCAGCGCGCCAAGTGGCGCGAGGCGCACATCTCCGACCGCGATCACGACGGCATCCCCGACGACATCGACGCCTGTCCCGACGTCGCCGAGGATCGCCTCGGCAACGACCCGAATGACGGCTGCCCGATGCCCCCCGATCGCGACGGCGACGGCATCCCCGATCAGTACGACAAGTGCCCCGACGTCCCCGAGGACAAGGATGGCATCGACGACGGCGACGGCTGCCCCGAGGACGACGCCGATCAGGACGGCATCCCCGACGCGCAGGACGCCTGCCCCAAGGAGCCCGGCGGCAAGAGCCCCGACCCCAAGAAGAACGGCTGCCCGAGCTTCATCAAGGTCGAAGGCAACGTCGTCCGCATCATGCAGCAGGTCCACTTCGCGACCGGCTCGACGACGATCCTCCCCGAGAGCTTCCCGATGCTCCAGGAGATCACCAACCTGCTCAAGGCGAACAAGGGCATCAAGCGCATGAGCATCGAGGGGCACACGGACAACCGCGGCCCCGCGGAGATGAACAAGACGCTCTCGGCCGGCCGCGCGCTGTCGGTGCTGAGCTGGCTCGTCCAGCACGGCGTCGAGAACACGCGCGTCGAGTCGCACGGCTACGGCCTCGAGAAGCCCATCGAGCCGAACGACACCGACGCCGGACGCGCGGCCAACCGCCGTGTCGAGTTCAAGATCCTCGACGAAGAGGACTCGAACAAGGTCCAGAAGCGCTGAGCGCGCGGACAGGGGGCGGCGCGGAGACCTGACCTCCGCGCCAGATTCCGCTAGGGTCTGGCCATGACGAATCGCCTCGTCCTCGTCCTCGGCAGGCTCGCGGGTCTGGTGCTCGTCGCAGGCTTCGCGGCCTGCAGCAGCGATGACGGCGCGGCGCCCGGCTTCACCCCCGCCGATGGCGGGAGCAGCAGCGGGAGCAGCGGCACCAGCGGGAGCAGCGGGAGCAGCGGCGGCCCGACCGACGGCGGCGGCGGCGGCGGCGGGACCGACATCCCGAAGCCCACCGCGTGCCCGGCGCAGAAGTTCAAGACGCTCGTCGTCGTCGGGGACTCGATCTCGGACGTCGGCGGGAGCGGCGGTGGCGCCGCGCAGGAGCCCTTCTACCGGACGCTCCTCGTGAAGAACGACGACACCCGCTACCCGGAGTGGAAGGGCTTCGATCTCGCGACCTGCTGGGGCCTCGACCCGACGACGAACGTGGTGAAGGTCTCGCAGGGAGGCGCGGTCGCGACCGTGCCCGCGAACAACTCACCCACCAACCAGGGGATCCTCCTCAACCAGGTGACGGGCCTCCCCGCCACGCTGCCCGGTCCCGTCCTCGTGATCGGCACCATCGGCGGCAACGACGTGCAAGCCGGCCTCGTCACCGTGCTCACCGCGCCGACGCAGGTGCAGGCGAAGGTCGATGGGTTCATCGCCGGCTTCGGCCAGGCGATGGCCGAGGTCACGAAGCCCGATCGCTTCGGCGCGGGCGTGAAGACGACCGTGCTCATGACCAACGTCTACGACCCGAGCGGCGGAACGGGGCACTTCTACTACGAGCCGAGCAAGGCCACCTGCCCTGGCGCGCTCGGCTTCTGGCCGGACAAGCAGGAGACCGCGACCCAGCTCGCGCAGTGGAACGACGCGCTGGCGACCGAGGCCGCGAAGTACCCGGGCCTGCGCCTGCTCGAGCTGCGTGCGCCGTTCGCGGCGCACGCCGTGAGCACGCCCGCGGCGACGAACTGGTTCTACCGCGACTGCATCCACCCCAGCTCGCTCGGCCACGACGCCATCCGCGGCGTGATGTGGGCTGGCATGGTCGGTCTCTAGGCCACCGAGCGGCGGGTCAGCGGTCGGCGTGGGAGGGGCGAGCCGCGGCGAACGTCTCGCAGACGTAGACGCTGCCGTCCGCGGCGCGCGCGATGCCGATTCCGAGGTGCGTGTAATCCGCACGTAGTAGGTTGATGCGGTGCGAGGGGCTCGCGTGCAGCGCCCGATGGGCGAGCGCGAGCGTCGGCGCGTGGGCGAGGTTCTCGCCGACGGCGCGCGCGTCGATGGTGCCTTCGGCCTCGAAGCGCTGGCGGAAGTCACCGTCGCCGAGGTCGTGTGCGACCGACTGACCGTCGCGCATGCGCTCGGCGTGGGCACGCGCCAGGGCGTCGAGCTTCTCGTCGCGCGCGAGGCTCGAGGCGCCCTCGAAGGCGCGGAGCGCGCCGATCATGCGCGCGAGCGCGGCCGGGTCTTCGGAGCTGCCGGCCGTCTCCTCGCCGGGCGCGGGAGGCTCCTCGCCGGAGGGGGGGGGCGTGATGTCGGCAAAGACGCGCGCCTCGAGCAGCGGCCGCGGGCCCTCGGCGACGTCCGCGATGAGCTGCACCGTGAACGCGCCTGGTTCATCGAGCGCGAAGCGGGCGCGCGCGATCCCGGTGACGGGATCGAGCGCGGTGGGCACGGTGCGCGGCGCGCCGCGCGGACCGAGGACGATGAGCTTGGCAGAGCGCGCGCCGACGTGGAGGCGGGCCTCGAGCGTCAGCCACTCGCCGGTGCGCGCGCGCGTGGGGAGGGGAGCGAGATCGGCGAGCGCATCGACGCGCAGCGCGACGAAGACCTCGCCGCCGTGCGCGGTGGGCGCGATGGCGATCCCGCAGCGCGTGGGGCCGCGGCCGGCGCGCTTCTCGAGCTCGGGCCGCAGCTTCTTCTCGTCGATGGGCGAGCGGCCGCTCGCGACCACGAGGCGCGGCCGCACGTGGGGATCGCCGGCGATGCGGAGCTTCTGCACGATGGCGTCGGCCTCGGGCGCGCCGAGCCCGCGCGCGCGCGCGCCAGCGATCTCGCGAGCGACGCGCGTGAGCGCAGCATCCTCACCGCCGCAGGCAAGCGCGAAGGAGAGCTCGCGCGGATCGCGCCCCTCCTCGGGCATGGGTACCCAGGGCGTGCGCGTCGCCGTCACCCACCCGCTCGCCTCGGGCGTGGGCTCGGGCACGGCGGGCGCCTCGGACTCCAGGCGCGCGCTGACGGGCGACGCCACGACCGCCTGCTCACCGCCATTGCAGGCAGCGAGCGTCAGCGCGATCGCGAACCGTCCCCAGCGCATCCCCCGACGCTACCGCGCATCGCACCGGCAGTCGAAGAACCGAGGGGCGTTCTCAGACGTCGAGCGTGCGGGCACGCGCGCGGGCGGCGAGGCGCTCGGCTTTTTCGCGCTCGCGCTCCAGCGCACGTTCCTGTTGCTTGCGCGCGTTGCGATGGCCGAGCGCCAGGCCGACGCGGAGCCCCAGGAGGAACCCCGCGCAGACCGCCATGGCGATGCCGATGCCAGACATTAGCTGGCCACGGCGATCAGTTGATCGTGAAGCTCTTGCCGACCGTGATCGGGCCGCCGCCGAACGCCGGAACGTGCGGGCCGCGGAACTTGCCGACGATGCAGCCGCCGACCGGCGTCCCGTTGAAGGGACCGCTGTCGATGATTGCCGCCGAGACCGACCCGTTGGGAGCGAAGGTGATCTTCACGTGGCCCGCGCCGGTCGGACCGCCGGGCTTCGCGCACGACTGGACGTTGACGGCGCCGATGGCGCCCGAGGCCGCGCCGCGATCGAACGGCGCGCCGGATGCGGTTTCCGCGGGCGGAGCAGCCGCCGCCGGCTTGCCCGCCGCCGCGCCCATCGCGCCCGCGAGATCCGTCGGAGGCGCTGCGGCCTTCGGTGCTGCGGGGGCAGCGGGGGTCGGGTCCTTCGCCGCGACGACCGCCGCGCCGCCGCCATTGCCCTTCGGCGCGGCGCCGCCGCCGGTGACCGCGGGTGTCTTGCCGACCGCGTTGCCGGTACCTGGAGGGGGAGGCGTGTTGTCGGCGACCGCCGCCGCGGTCGTCGCCGCCGAAGCCGCGGTGTCCGCGCCCGCCGCGGTGCCGGCCGCGGTCGGGGTACCAGTGCCGGCGGCCATGGTCCCCGTGCCGCTGCCCGTCGGGTTGGTGCTCGCCGTGTCGATCGGGGCAACGGTGGGGCGCGTCAGGACGACCGCGACCACGATGCCGACTGCGATGAGGAGCGCCCCCGCGATGATCGCGACGAAGAGCATGTTGTTCGATTTGCCGCCGCCGCCCTGCTGCGAGTAGTCGTGCGACATCTCGAGCGGAGGAGGGGCGAGGATCGGAGCCGCGAGGGCCGCGCCGAACGCGCCGCCGCCGCTCAGGTTCATGATGTCGTCGACGCGGGCGTTGGTGTCCTTCTTGTCGTCCGACCCCATCGTCTGGCTCAGGGCGCGGATGTCGATGAGGCCCGAGCCGTCGGCCGTGGCCGTGGTGCGGTTCGCCGAGGGGCCGGAATCGCCCTTGCCGCCTTCGGTGAGCGCCGAGAGGGAGAAGAGCACGCTGCTCTCGTTGCGCTGACCGGTGAGCTTCTGCTCCTCGAGGCCGCCGCCGCCGCTCGGGAAGCCGCCGCCGCCTTGCGACGTCGCCGCGCTGGTCATCACGTCTTCTTCACCGCCGGCCGTCGCCACGTTGCCGAAGAGATCGGCGCCTTGGCCGCGACCACCGCCACGGCGCGCCGCCGAGGCCGCCGCGACCGGTGCATGCGCCGGCTCACGCGCATCCGCGTAGTGTCCGTTGCCGTTCGATCCCGCGAACGGGCTGTCGAGGGGGCTCGCGTCGCTCGCCGAGAAGAGCGCCGCGGCGTTCGCGCTCGGCGCGGGGATCGACTGCGGAGGAACGGAGATGTCGTCGTGCAGCGAGTCGGAGGGCCCGCGCGCGGGCCCGAGCTTGACCGCTCCGTAGAGCTGGTCGATCTCGCGGACGGGCAGCCAGTCGGCCATGCCGTCCTTCCAGCAGTAGGTCTCGTCGTTGACCACGCCGGCGCGGTACTCGGCGACGATCTCCTGACCGGTCATGGTGCGCTGATCGCCGTCGGCGACGTTGACCGTCCACTGATCGTTGGCCTGACCGGCGTAGTCGAACACGTGCGTGTCGCCGTTGTCCTCCGGCGCGCGCGTCTCGTTGCCGTTGATCACGATCGTCGCGCTGCACTTCTTGCAGCGGATCTTGACGACCTTACCGAGGACCTTCTCGTCGGCGATGGTGTACTTGGCCTGGCACGATTGGCACTGAATCTTCATCGCGGGTCCATCCTTCGCTGAGCGGCGCCTTCTCCGGAAGAGCGCGTTCGCTCGCGAAATTCAGCGAGTTTGTGCTGCATGGCGAGTATAGCGGGCGCCGATCGAAGCGATCAAGCTACCCCTCTACTTTCGACGCCTGGTCGTCGTGAGCGGTTGGCGAGAATGAACCGAGCCCGTCGATTCCGCAATTCTGCGTGTAGGCAAGCGGGAGCACGTCTGCGCTTCGATAAGCATGCTCGCGGTCACGGCTGACCACGATCAATTGAGCAGCACGAGCTTCGTGCCGTCCTTCCCGCAGAACTCCGCGCCCCCCTCGGGGACGCGGTCACCGCAGGTCGGGCAGATCATGCCGCGCTTGGGAGAGAGCGACGGGGGCGGTCCCGGGGCTGGTGCGGCGTGAGGCGCCTGGGCCGCAGCGTTGATGCGCGCGGCGTGGGCGATGGCGTCGGCCTTGGCCTTCGCCTTCGCGGCGGCCGCCGCAGCCAGGCTGTCCTCGTGGGCGCGCTTCTGGATCGCGTGCTGCTCCTGCTGCACCCGCCGCCGCTCGAGCACCTCGGCGACCTCGGCCTCGTGGCGTGCCGTCGCCTCGTGCTCCAGGCTCGAGGCGCGGCGCGAGCGCCCGCGGAGCACCGCGGCGAGGATCCCGAGGACCAGCAGGACGCCGCCCACGATGCCGATGAAGACGTTGCGCCGCTGCTTCGAGCGGTCCTCGACGCGGCCCTCGCCGGCCCCGATCGACGTCGAGGCGATGTTGACGACGGCCGCGGCCTCGTTCTCGCCCGAGGCGTTGAGGCCCGACCTCGCCAGGAGATCGTCGTAGTGCGCGGCCGAGGTGACCTCGACGGCGACCTTCGTCTCCTTTTCCGCGGCGCTCGCCGCGATCTCGAAGCTGCCCTCGGGTACGTCCTTGCCGATCGTGACCTTGCCGCTCGCGTCGACGGTCACGCCCGCGGGCGCGCCGGTCGCGAGCTTCCAGGTGGTCTTCGTGCCGGTCCCGCAGCCCCTCGCGTCCACCACCGAGGCGCGGAACTGGAACGTCTCGCCGGGCCGCACCAGCTTCTTCGAGGGGCGCACCTCGAGGCGCGCCGGGTCGCCGGGCGACTCGCAGGCGGCGGGCTTGGGCTCGGGCGGCGCCTTGGGCTCGGCGTTGGGCGGGGGCGGCGCCGCGCTGGCGCTGGCGACGGGCTTCTCCTCGGGGACCAGATCGTAGGTGCGCGTCCGCTTCACGTCGGCGACGCAGCGGCCGTCGCCCACGACGATCTCGTAGCGGCCGGTCTCGACGAGGTCGATATGGGTGTCGTTCTGCGCGATCACCAGCGTGTTGAGGATCGCCTTGCGCGGGTCGTTGGGCGGGGTGGTGCAGCGGGTCCGCCAGGTCTTGCCGTTGGCGTCGCGCGAGTGGGTCTCCCGCTGCAACGTGGGCATCTGGTCGTAGCACTGGTTCGATTTGTAGACCCGGCCGCCGCCCACGATCGCCAGCTCGTCGCCCTCGAGGCGGATGGTGACGATCTCGCCGCCGCCGCTCGAGTTGGTGGCGGGCGTCGGTCCACAACCGTTCGGTAGCCACTGCTGGACCGTGAACTCCTCGCGCTGCGCGCCCTGGCGCCAGCGGCCGTCCAGCTGCAGCTGGGCCTGCGCCACGCGGGCCGGCCAAGCGAAGAAGAAGGCAGCCGCGAGCAAGGCCGACGCGATCAGACGCGAGACTCGGCTCATCGGCGGAGGAGCATACGCCGGCGTCGTGCAGGAGAGCGCCTGGATTTTCGCCCGCGATTTTTCGTTGTGTTACCGTCGAAGCGTGAAGGTGTCGAAGGGCGTCGTTCGACGTTTTGGCCCGTTTCTGGCGGGATTTGCCGCGCTTGCCGCCGTGGAGCTGGGAGCCGTCGGCGGCTCCTCCGCGCAGGCCCAACCGAAGATCCCCGCGATCCCGGACGGGAACGGTGCCGGCCTGGATACCCACCTGTTCCGGCCAGCGCTCGATTCGAAGGGCTTCTTCGTCACCAACGGCTCGGACATCCTCGGCAAAGGCGACCTCAGCTTCGGCCTCGTCATCGACTACGGGCGGAACCTCCTGCGCGTCGCCGACAACGGCCAGAGCGACAAGCAGCTCATCAACCACTCGTTCCAGGGAACGTTCTCGTTCAACTACGGCATCGCGAACGTCCTCGTCCTCGGCCTGACCGTGCCGGTGAACCTGATGTCGGGCGGGGCGCAGGCCAACAATGCCGGCCAGGCGACGCAGCAAGGGCTCACCGCCACGTCGCCGAACGGACCGCAGTGGTTCGGCGGGCAGTTCGATTCCCAGACGCTGGGCAACGTCGCGCTCCACGCAAAGCTGCGGATCCTGCGCGTGGAGCGGGGGTTCGGCCTCGCGGTCTCGACGCAGGTAGGCGTGCCCCTGACCGACGCCCCGCGGGACGCGGGCGCCGATCCCACGGTCTGGGTGTGGCCGCAGATCATCGGCGAGAAGCGCTTCGGCTCGCTCGGTCAGTTCAAGATCGGCCT
>JAYTBL010000092.1:0-12702 GCA_043736975.1 Polyangiaceae bacterium | reverse complement strand
GCGCCGGAGAAGGACGGCGATCGCATCCTCGGGATGAAGGTGACCGGGATCAAGCCGGGCAGCGTGCTCGCGCAGATCGGGATCGAGAACGGCGACCGCCTCGAATCGGTCAACGGCTACGAGATGTCCGATCCGCAGAGGATGCTGGAGGCCTATGCGCGCCTGCGCATCGCCGACCGCCTCGTCCTGCGCGTCACGCGCGGCGGCAAGCCGACGGAGATCCGCTACACCATCCAGTGAGCCTCAGAAGCGCAGGCCGATCTGCGCGTGCGCAGTGAGCGCCGCGTAGGCCTTGGTCTCGTTGTCTCCGGTGGGGATGCCCGTGACCGCGAGGAGGTTGGCGTCGGCGCCCAAGTAGAGGTTGCCGAGCAGGAGCAGCGCCGTCACCCCCGGCTCGAGGTACAGGTGATTGTGCGACGTGTCACCGAACGAGAGCGACGCATTGCCGATGCCGAGCTGCGGCCGGAGCAGGAGCTTGGGGATGATCGTGATGCTGTACCCGAGCTCGACGCCGAGGAGCGTGCTCGAATTCTGCGAGTTGATCGTGCCCCTGGCGTTCGGCAGATCGGTGCTCGAGCCGAAGTAGTGGATGGCGCTGAGCCCGCCATAGAAATGAAAGATCGAGACGCCGCCGCGTCCGCCGAGACCGAGGCCGAACGGGCTCGCGGTCCCCGAGTCGGGCCTCGTGCCGACGCCGCCGCGCGCGCCGACCTCGATGTCGACGGGGCCGAGGGCGTGCGCGTCGTGCTCGAGCGCTGCCCAGCAGAGGCCGAAAAGAAGCGCGGAGAGGCCACGACGTGAGGAGCGTTTCACCTGCCAATCGTGGCACCAAGACGGCAGAGATGGATCCACGATCGACTGCGTCTAGCTACCGCAACCCCCCTTTCGAAGCTCAGGCGTCGCCGCGACGCATCGCTTCGAGCGCCTCGAGCAGCCGCTCGATGCCGACCACCACGCGATCGATGGGCAGCGCGGTGGTGCAGAGGCGCACGCACGCGTCGTAGCCGTTCCCGAACGCGTCGCCGGGCGCGACGAGCACGCCGCGATCGACGGCGCGCTCGAGCAGCGCCAGGAGCGGTCGCGCCCCGCGCAGATCGGGGTCCATGGCCGCGAACGCGGGGGCGAAGTCGACGAAGAGGTACGTCGCGCCCTGGGGCGCGTGGACAATCACGGACGCGCCCGCGAACGCCTGGAGCGCACGGTCTCGGGCGGTGCGGTAGGCGTCTCTGGCGCTGCGCGGGAACGCGTCCTCGCTCAGGGCCGCGAGCGCGACGCGCTGCATGAGCACCGCGACGTTGAAGCCGCTGTGCGTCGACACGCGACGGCCCGCAGCCACGACCGCGGCGGGCGCGACCACGCAGCCGATGCGGCAGCCCGCGAGCGCATGGCTCTTCGAGAGGGAGTGGAGGACGATGGTCCGCTCGCGCATGCCCTCGAGCGCCGCGATCGAGAGGTGCGCTCCCTCGAAGACGGTGTCGGCGTAGACCTCGTCGGAGAAGACCCAGAGATCGTGCTCGCGCGCGAGCCTCGCGATGCTCTCGAGATCGCGGCGCGAGAGCACCTTTCCGTCCGGGTTGTTCGGGGAGGTGACGTAGATCGCCTTGGTCCGCGCGCTGATCGCCGCGGTCAGCAGCGCACCGGCGTCGAGGTCTGGGCCCTCGTAGAGCCGCTGCGTGAGTGGCACGTCCACCGGGACGGCGCCGCACGACGTGAAGATGCCGGGCGCGAGCGGCCAGTAGGGGGACGCGACGAGCACCTCGTCGCCCTCGTCGAGGACGGCGCGCGCCGCGCAGAAGAGGGCGTGCGTGCCGCCGTTCCCGATCAGGACCTCACGCTCGGCGTCGACCTCGCGGCCGTGCGCGCGCACGCGACGCGCGAAGGCCTCGCGCAGCGCGGGGAGGCCCGCGGTGGGACCGTAGCGGTAGAGAGAGAGGTCCTGCGGATCGAGCTCGGCGAGGACGCGCTGCGCGGCAGGCGGCGGCGCGAGCCAGGTGTCGCCTATCTGCAGGGTCACGAGCTCGATGGCCTTCTCGGCGAGGCGGTCGATGCGCGCCTGGAGCTCGGCGAACACCGGCGGACAGATGCGCGCGGCGGCGGTGGAGGTGGATCGCATCAGCGGAGCTTCGGGGTGCAGGTGCCCACGGGCTTGAAGCTTACCTTGGAGCCCGGGTAGTCATCGAGCGCCGCTTCGATGCTGGCGCGGATCCCGTTGGTCGCGGCCGCCGCCTCCTTCGTGGCGCCCTTCGCGAAGGCGCACGGGATGGGGCCGCTCTTGCCGGTCATGGTGACGTGCGCGACGCGACCGGAGACGTCGAGCGTTCCGCTGAGCGCCGCCTGCGCGGTGGCAGTGCTCGCGCCGCCGGTGGGGTCTGCGGGCGCGATCGCGAGAATCGCGCTGATGGTCAGCGGCTTCGTAGCGTCGCCCTCGAGCGGGAGATCGAGCGAGAGATCCACGAGCGGCCCGTTCGGGAACACCGGGAGCGAGCCCGCGGCGAGCACCAGGTGTCCGGAGACGGTGCGCTGGCCAGGCGAGCCCGCGACCATCACGCCGGCGTCGGCCGCGCCTGCGCCCGCGTCGCCGGCCCCGCGCGGAGGCTCGGCGGCGGACATCGCGACGATCGAGACCTCGCCGTGCGCCTCGAGGCGCGTGCGATCGTTCGCGAGCGGACCGAGGATACGCGACGGCAGGCGCAGGTCGCGTAGCGACGTCGGCGGTACCTGGAACGAGATTGACATCGAGCCGTCGTCGCCGGCAGTGCGCGTGACCGACGCCGGGTAGCTGCCCGAAGGATCGAGGCGCACCATGGCGCGGGCCAGGATCCCCTGGCGATCGAGATCGAGCTGCCAGGGGCCGGCCGGCGCATCCGCGATGCGCATCGTGAAGAGCGGAGCCGACAGGTGGTAGTCCTCGCCCAGCGGGCGCACGCCGATCTTCCCGATGTCGAGCGTGATGTTCTCGACCAGCGCGCTCGTCCCCTCCCCCACGGGGTTCTTCCACACCACCCGCCCCGAGGTGACCTCGATCTTGCGGATGCCGCCGAGCGTCTCGGCGAACATGCGTGGGTGCGCCTTGCGGTAGGTGTCGAGGCGCTCGCCGATCACGCCGTAGGAGCCTTCGAGCGTGATCTCGACGTCGTCGACGGTGATGCTCTCCGGCACGAGCCAGTGCAGCCCGATGACCACGGTACCGGCGCGCGCGCTGCCCTCCGGCAGCTCCGCGGACTCGACCTTCACGTCGGAGAGGCGGACCTCCTTGCGCGAGACGTCGACGGTCTCGATGGTCACGAGGATGCCACGCGCCGCAGAGCCAGTGACGATCCAGGCGCGCATGAGCGCAGGCGCGAACATGTAACCGACGATGAGGGTCAGCGCGAGGAACGCCGCGAGGTAGCGCAGGAAGCGCTTGAACGCGGAGCCCGCGGGCGCCGGTGGCGGCGCCACCGGCGTCAGCCAGTCGACGTTGCGGATCACCTCCTCGGGCTTGCGCAGCGCGCCGGCGGGCGGCGGCGCGGGCGTCTCGCGCGAGATGGGGCGCACCCCTTCCACGAACACCGGCTCGGGCATCGGCGGCGGGTCGTAAATGACGGTGCGCGGCTCGATGATGGGGTTCGACGCGATCGGGGGACGCACCGGCGGGGATGACACGCGCACGCTCGGCTTCGGCACGCGCGGCGGCTTCGAGGCGCGCGCGCCCGGCGGGAGTGGAGGCGGGATCGACGCCGGCGGCGGCGCGGGTAACGACGCCGGGGGCGGTGTCGACTTGCGCATCGGCGGAACGGGCAGCGTGACGTGGTCGTCGGGCGCGGCGATCCCCGCCGGAAGCGACCCCCGGGCGCTGGGCGGCGGTTGCGCGCTGGCCGGGGGAGGCAGCGAGGCCTCGACCTCGGCCAGGCGGAGCGAACGCTCCGCCAGCGCGTCCTTGGCCAGGCGCTCCGTCCATTCGCCGACCATCGTCGACGTCGCGAGATGGATCGCCTCCTCGAGCGCGAGCGCCATCTCGCGCGCCGAGGCAAAGCGCTGGAGGGGATCGCGCGCGAGCCCTCGCAGCACGACGTCGTCGAGCGTGCCCGGAACGACGGAGTTGTAGACGCTTGGCGGCCTCACGTTCGCGCCGAGAATGCCGCGGAGGATCTCCGAGTCGTCAGCGCCGTCGAAGAGGCGCCGCCCCGCGAGGAGCTCCCAGAACACGACCGACGCGGCGTAGATGTCGGTGCGGCGTGTCGCGGGCTCCCCGTCGAGCTGCTCCGGCGAGAGGTACGGGACCTTGCCCTTGATGGTGCCCGCGGTGGTCGCCTCCTCCGAGGTGACCGCCTTGGCGATCCCGAAGTCGATGACGCGCGCGATGCCATCGACCCCTACGATCACGTTCTGCGGAGAGATATCGCGGTGCACGATGTCGAGCGGCTGACCCGCCTCGTCGCGCGCCTCGTGCGCCGCATGGAGGCCGTGCAGCACGTTGGAGAGGATCGCCGCCCCCACCGCGAGCGGCACCGACTCCCCTCCGCGCTGCGCCGCGCGAAGGAGGCGCGAGAGCGACTCGCCGTGGACGTACTCCATCACGAGGAGGATCTCGCCGCCCTCCGCGAGCACATCGAGCGGCGGCACGACGTTCGGGTGCCGCACGCGCGCCGCGAGGCGGGCCTCCTCGAGGATCATTCCGCGGAACGACGCGTTGTGAGCGAGCGCGCGGTGGAGGCGCTTGATGGCGACGGTCTTCGCGAAGCCGCTCGTGCCGACCAGGCGGCCGTAGTGAACGGTCGCCATGCCTCCGGAGGCGATCTCGCCGTGGAGGACATAGCGTCCAATCTGGAGAGGAGCGCCCAAGGGAACGCTCACTTTAGCGCGAGTCCGGCGCGCGCGTGGCGCAGGACGACCCGCGCGCTATCGCGGCTGCCAGGGATCGACGATGGGCGCCCCGGTCCGCGCGACGCGAAGGCGACGTGAGGCGTGCCTCAGAACCCGAAGACCACGCCCAGCTCGGGACCGGGGGCGAACGCAAACGAGTTGCCAAAGGCGAAGTTCAGCTTGAGGCCCAGCATGAGCGCAGCGCGCTGGGAGAAGGCGATCCGGACACCGCCGCCGGGGGCAACGAACGCGGGGCCGGCGAGGTGCCATGCGTCCACATCCCTCGCGACCTTGGGCCCCCCCGGGGTCTGCTCGACCACGCTCACCTTGACCGCGGCCTCGAACGTGGAGATGCCGACGCCCAGCATGACGAAGGGCGCGAACGGCTTCGTGATCGCGTCCTGACCGATGAGGTACGTGCCACGGAGCTCGAGGTGGAGGAGGGGAAACGCCTTGCCGTCGTCCTTCGCGGCCTGGCCGGGATAGTTATTGAGCGCGACGCCGGCGCGGAGGCCGAGGAGGATGTTCGTGTTCAGCGCGTAGTCGAACGAACCAAGGATCCGGAAATTGCCGAACGCTCCGCCGCCCGCGACCTTGTTGGATACGCCGGGGATGAGCCGATCGTTTTCACCGTTGCGCGGGTCGTTGATGCCCGGGATCTGACGGAGCGGGTAGTCGCCGCCACCGCCATCGACGCAGTAGTAGTTCACCGAGTTGAGCGGTAGCTGACCGTCCTTGGTGGAGGAGAGCTTGCAGACATCGTCGGCGCTCGGGACGAACTGGAACTCGAAGCCGAGCGACATACCGACCCAGATCTTCTTGTAGCCGCCCTCTTTCTTGGGCTCGGTGCACTTGCTCGCCTTGCACTCGCGGCTCTTGCACTCGGTGTCTTCTTCGCAGAACTCGCCGCCGTCCTTGCCGGTCGGCTCGACCGGCCCGACGACCGCCGCGTTCTTCTTGCAGCCCGGGAAGTTCGGCGGGCAGTCGCCGGTGTCGGCGCACTGGGTGGGCGCGGACTGGCCGGGGAGGTGCGGCGGCTCGGCGACCTTCTCGGTCGTGATCTTCACCTTGTAGGCGTTGTTGCGATCGCCACCGACGGCCACGGGGTCGTTCGCGGCGTTGAAGCCCTGGATGTAGTACTGGGTCGTGCCCTGCTGCACGTCGGCGCACGGGAGGAGGCCAGCCCAGCCCTTGTCGCCTGACTTCTTCAGCTCGAGCGGCTTCCAGTCCGTCATGCCGAAGCCCTTGTAGCGGACGATGACCTTCACGAGCTGCTCCTCACCGGAGTACTCGGCGTAGATCGGGACCGCCGTGCGGACCTGCTGCTCGAGCGTCGGCTCGTGGACGAAGTCGCCGGTGGGCTGACCGCCGGCGGGCGCCGCGGGGCCGGGCTTGGAGGCGCCGCCGCCGGCGCGCTTCTTTGCCTCGGCCCAGGCGGCATCGAGGTCCTTCGTGCGAAGATCGGGGTCGAGCGCGACCGCCGGATCGAGCTTGATGGCCTCGACGAAGTTGCCGATGCCCTTCTCCTTGTCGAGCTGGCCGCCGATCTGGACGACGCCGAGATCGCGCTTGAGGCTCGCGCGGAGCGCGGCCGAGCACTTGTCGGCGCCGCACGACGCGATCGCCTTGTCGAGTTTGTCCTGGCCCTTGGCGAACTCGGTGGCGAGGTAGTCCTCGTCCATCGCCTTCTTCTGCAGCGCCTTGGCGGCCGCTTCGACCTTCGCGTTCTGCGCGAAGGCGGTCGTCGACGACAGCGCGAAGGCCAGCGTGACTGCGAAGAACGAGAAGACCGCGAGGGCTTTCCGAGTGCTCACGGCGCGTGATTACACCGGTTTCGAACTGGTTTGGGCCAGAAAGTGCCGGGGGGGCGGGGATGTTACGGCGTCTGAGACTCGGTCCTTATGAACTGGACCCGCCGGTTCAGCGCCCGGTGGGCCTCGGTGTCGTTCGCGAGGATGGGCTGATCCATGCCGAAACCCTTGGAAACAAGCCGTGCGGGCTCGATCCCGTGGCCGGTGAGGTAGGCACGGACCGCGTCGGCGCGCTGCTGGGAGAGCTTCCGGTTGTAGGCGGGCTGCCCGACGTTGTCGGTGTGGCCCTGGACCTCGAGGGCGATCTTCGGGTTCGCGGCGAGGACATCCCTCACGGCGTCGAGGATCGGGAAGCTCACGGGCTTGATGGTCGACTTGTTGAAGTCGAACTGGATCTGCTGCGTGATCCGGATCTCCTTCGCGGTCACCAGGACCAGACCCGGGCAGCCGGGGCGCGCGCCGCCCGGCGAGCCGGGAGTGTTCGGGCACTGGTCGTCCACGTCGAGGACGCCGTCCTGGTCGTTGTCGGGATCGGGGCAGCCGTCCTGGTCCTCGAAGCCGTCGCGATCCTCGGGGTCGTTCGGGCATCTGTCGAGCGCGTCGGGGATGCCGTCGGCGTCGTTGTCGAGGTCGGGGCAGCCGTCGTCGTCGAGGTAGCCGTCCTTGTCCTCGGGCTCGAGGATGCACGCGTCGCGCGAGTCGGGGATGCCGTCGCCGTCGGTGTCGGGGTCCTCGGGCACCACCACCACCGCGTGCGGGGTGCATCGGTCGTGCGGGCTGAGCGACAGCGCAGCCTGCGCGTTGGGCTCGGCGATCGCGAGGTGCTTCTCGGCCTCGCTCGACGACCCTTGATCGAGGTCGGTCGCGGCGAAGCGCAGGTGGGACTTCGCGAGCGCGAGCTCACGCGGCGCGCAGCGCATCGCCCCGTTCTGCTCGGCCTTCTTCACGACGCCGGCCAGGCCGTCGATGCGCCCGCGGAGCAGGGGGCCCGTGCTGCACGACGCGGCGAGCAGCGCAGCGAGGACGAGGGCGGCGCGGGGGCAAGAGCGCCGCGCCGAGCGGATCACTTCGCGTCTCCCGCTCTGCCGTCCTTCTTCGCGGCCGCGGTGGTGTCGATGGCCTTCTGCGCGTAGAGCTCGGCGGTCTCGGCGTACGACGCGGCGTCGCCGTAGCTCGCCTCGGCGGCCTCGGCCTGCGCTTGCCGCAGGTGCTCACGCGCGAAGTAGTACTCGTAAGGCGCCTGGGTCTCGGCCCCCATGAGGCGGGCCTGCTCGAGCCGCGCCGAGGCGGCGTTGGCCGACACCGTGTAGTAGACGCTCCCGCACCCCGCGAGCGACGTCGCGAGCAGCGCGAGCACGACGAACATCAGGGCGCGCATGGATCGCATCGAGACGTACCAGCGCCGATCCGCGCCGGTCAAGGGCAGGCGAGAGCGAGACTGCTCCCGAAGGCAAAACCCGTCGCTCTAGAGACGACGGAAGACGCCGACCACCACGCCGAGGAGCATCGTCGGCTTGAAGTCAATCGCGCGGACCAGGATCGGCGCCATCGCCTTGTTCGCCGGCTGGAAGCGGACGTAGTCCTTCTCCGGAAAGTAGTACTTCACCGTCGCCTCGTCGCCGATGAGCGCCACCACGATCTCGCCGCGCGAGGCGGTGAGCTGCTTGCGCACGAAGATGTAGTCGCCGTTGAGGATGCCCGCGTCGATCATCGAGTCGCCGTGGACCCGCAGACCGAAGACCTCGCGGCCGCCCTTGAGCAGACCGCGATCGACCCGCACGGTGTCGATGACGTGCTCTTCCGCGAACAGCGGCAGACCCGCCGCGACGCGCCCGAGCACCTGCACCTCGACGACGTCCTCGTCCTCGTAGGGCACGCGGGCCGCGACGTCGTTGCTCGCGGCGCCGTTGCCACTGGTCAGATGTTGAGGAACGCCGCCGACGCTCGTGGTCGGACGGAGCGCGCGCGACTTCATGTCCTCGCGCGTGAGGTAGCCCTTCCGCTCGAGCGCGCGGAGGTGATCGTTCACCCCGTTCGTGGAGCGAATGCCCATCCGCGCGCCGATCTCCCGGAGCGTCGGCGGGTAGCCGCGGTCGATGATGGACTGCCGAATGAAATCGAGGACCATCTGCTGACGCTGGGTGAGCCCTTGCACGTGTTCAGGCTACTGAACACGCGTACCCGAGTCAAGCAACCGGCCACGATCGCGGAAAAGGTGGGGAAAACCAGGGGGGAAGCGTCTACTTGGAGACTTCCCAAGCCTTCACGAACTTCGGCTCGAACGGGTCGCCGTGGCAGGTCTCGCAGGAGTGGTCCTTCTTGTCGGCCCGCTTCAACTTCGAGACGTAGTTCGCGTCCATCCAGGCGCTCAACGCCTTCTTGTCGTGCCTGTCGAGGAGCTCCTGCTTGCCGCCGTGACACGAGTCGCAATAGAGCGGCTCGCCCGACTCGAGCGCGAGCTCGACCACGAAGTGTTGCCACATCTGGGCCGCCACCTTCTTGTGCGGCGTCCACGCCTTGAAGTTGTTCACGTCGTGACACGCGTCGCACTTCACGCCGAGCGACTTCGCGAACGTCGGCATCAGCTTGCGGATCACGTCGGGCGGGAGCTTCGCGAGCGGCGGCGGGTGCAGCGGGTCGATCCCCAGCTTCTTGAGGTCCTCGGCCATCGCGCTGCCGGTCGGCGTCTTCATGGGACCGCCCGCGGCGGGGGGCGGCATCACCGCGGCGGTGCCGGCAGGCGCGGTGGTCGAGCCGGGAGGCGCAGGGACGGAGGCCGAAGCGGACGGGCCGGTCGGCACCGCGGGGCCTGGGCCCGAAGCATCTCCGCCGCCGCAGGCTGCGATGGAGACGGCCAGGACGCCCAGGACCAGGGACGAACCCAGGAGAAGATGGCTCACGGCATGCGGTCGCATGCGCCGGAAGCTAGCGTCAGAAGCGCCCTGTCGTCGACAGGAACGTGAGCTTGTCGTTCGTCTCGCGGAGCCGCGACGCCAGCATCCGGACGCAGCTCCAGAGGACCTCGTACGCCAGATCCTTGTGGAGGAAGAGCAGATCGTCGAACGCGTCTTTCGTGATCACGAGGAGGCGACAGCGCTCGTGCGCGAGCGCGCCGGCGGAGCGCGTGGACTCATCGAGCAGCGACATCTCGCCGAAGACCTCGCCGGTGCCGAGCACCGCGAGCGCCTCCTCACCCATGCCTCCGACCTCCCGGAAGATCCGGACCTTGCCTTCGAGGATGATGTAGAGCTTGTCGCCGGGATCGCCGTACTGGAAGATCCGCGTCCCGTAGGGATAGGCCTCCTCGGTCGTGACCTGCGCAATCATCGCTAGCGCCTCGGCGGTCAAGCCGTCGAAGAACGGGACCTTGGCGAGCTGCTCCTCGCGATCGGCGCTCGCCGCCTTGAGCTCGGCAGCGCTCGCAGGCGGCGCCGATCCTGCGGCGGCGGGAGCCGGTTCAGAAGGCACCGCGCCAGCCTACCGCCGCGGCGAGACAGACACGAGATTTTCAACAGACCGGCAGGGAACCGGGGAGTTGGCTAGTGGTCGGAGTTGGCGGCCAGCCAGCGCTCGGCTTCGAGCGCCGCCATGCAGCCGGAGCCGGCGGCGGTGACCGCCTGGCGGTACACGAAGTCCTGGACGTCGCCCGAGGCGAACACGCCGGGGATGTTCGTCTGCGCCGAGCCGGGCGTGGTCTTCAGGTAGCCGTTGTCGTGGAGGTCCAGGAAGTCCTTGAAGAGGTCGGAGTTCGGCGTGTGGCCGATGGCGACGAAGTAGCCCGTGACCGGCAGCACCGAGGTCTCGTTGTTCTTGTTGTTCCGGATCCTCACGCCCGTGACCTCGCCCTTCGCCACGTCGAGGATCTCGTCGACCTCCGTGTTGTAGAGGATCTCGATCTTGGGGTTCTTGCGGACGCGATCCTGCATCGCCATGCTCGCGCGGAACGAGTCGCGGCGGTGGATGAGGGTGACCTTGCTGCACAGGCCGGAGAGGTACATCGACTCCTCCATCGCCGTGTCGCCGCCGCCGATCACGGCGACGTGCTGGTTGCGGAAGAACGCGCCGTCACACACGGCGCAGGCGCTGACGCCCTTGCCCTGGAGCGCGGTCTCGCTCGGCAGCCCGAGCCACTTCGCCTGCGCGCCGGTGGCGATGATGATCGTCTCGGCCTTGTACTCCTCGTTGTCGTCGCCGGCCCAGACGGTGAACGGTCGCTTCGAGAAGTCGACCTTGTTCACGTCCTCGGTGCGGACCTCGACGCCCTGGTGGATCCCCTGCGCGCGAAACGCGGCCATCAGGTCGGGACCGGTGATCTTGTCCGCGAAGCCGGGATAGTTCTCGACGTCGTTCGTGATCATCAGCTGCCCGCCGGGGATTCCGCCGCGGGCAAGGCCTTCGAACATCAACGGCTTCAGGTTGGCGCGCGCGGCATAGATGCCGGCGGTGTGGCCCGCGGGGCCCGATCCGATGATGATGACCTTGCGCGTATCGCTCATGGTCGAGAGGTTATCGATCTCGGCGCGCGTCGTCGACCCGCTTTCGGCGCTCAGAACCGGTAGGCCGCGCCGACATTGATGACGTTGACCGAGTTGGTGATGGTCCCGAGGTTGACCGGCCACTTCGTGCGATAGCGCTGGCTCCCGTCGCTGCAGGTCTGGGTGCCGGCGACGGGCTCGCTCCCGTTGCAGGAGGTGCCGGCGAGCGCGGGTGAGCCGCTGGCGTTGGGATCGGTGCGGCGCTGCTCGGCGAAGAACACGTGGCTGAAGCCGAGCATGAGCTCGATGGCGCTGGTCTTTTCGCCCTGCCCCAGATGGATGCGGTACGTGCCGCCGGCCGCGAGGCCGAGGCGCGAGGTGGGCGCGAAGTCGATGTTCTGGAGCGCGGCGTCGGCGGCGCTCGACTCGAAGAACGCGCCGCCACGCAGGGCGAGCTGATCGGGCAGCACGTTGTAGTCGCCGCCGACGCGGACGCCGATGACGTCCTTGTAGCCGCGCTTCTGATCGGCGTTGGGCGGGATCTCGCCGCCGGCCACGCCCGCGACCGGGAGCGAGCCCTTGCCCGTCGCATCCCCCGGGAAGCGGATCTGGATGGTGTCCGCGGCGGAGTTGTTTGCCCACGTGACGTCGGCCTCGACGTCGAACACGTCGGTGGCCATCGGATCCCGCAGGTGCTTCGCGCGCGACGCCGCGGCGATCTCCTCGGGCGTCGCCTCGGGACCGACCGCGGGCAGGCTGGCGCGCCGCTTGTGGTAGCGGAACCCGAGCTTGGCCTCCATCGGGATGACGAACTTCACGGTCGCGTTCTCGCCGCCGGCGCAGGCCTGGGTGGTGGCGAGGCCAGTGCCGCAGTCGGGGTAGATGGTGTCGCCGTAGCGGACGCCCTTGCTGTCGCCGAGGGCGTTGTTCTTCGAGTAGAAGTTGGCGGCGGTGCCGGCGTCGCCGCGCGCCTTGATCGAGTCGGACCATTTGTACCAGGCGCCGATGTCGATCTCGGGCGTCGCGCTGTACAGGCCGCCCACGGTGAAGCCCGGGACGAAGTAGTCGTGCACTTGAATCTTGGCGCGCGTGTCGTTCTTCTCGGGCGTGATGCCGTCCGTGTTCAGCGAGACGGTGGCGCTCGTGAGCTTGAGGCGCGCGAACCCCCACGAGAAGCTCGCGCCGAGCCGCAGGTTGTCGAGGACCTGGTAGCCGATGCCCACGGTCGGGAAGAGGATGATGCCCGACTGCGCGACCAGCAGGTAGCGCTGCGGCGAAGCCTGCGGCGTGCCGCTGCCGTCGTTGACGAAGTCGGGGAAGGTCTTCTCGCCGCCCGAGCTGGGGCCGATCACCAGCAGGCCGATGCCGAGGCGATCGTTCACGCGGAACGTCGCGCCGATCTGCGGGTTGATGGTCGGATTGATGTCGTTGCAGACGCGCGGGTACGAGCCGTCGGGAGCGGCGAGCGGATCGTTGGTGGTGTCGCCCGCGGCCTTCACGCGCTTCATGCAGGTGCGCTCGAAGATGAGCCCGTTCTGGATGGTGACGCGCGAGGGCTGGCCGGCGAGACC
>JAYTBL010000091.1:0-2136 GCA_043736975.1 Polyangiaceae bacterium | reverse complement strand
GGTTCCAGTGCGAGCGCAATTTCGCATAAGACGCCTTCGGTCAACCCAGCACGAGCGGCGCTTGGCCAACCGAACCCGCTAAGTTTTCCTTCTCGCCTACCGCTACGCCATGGGCAAGGTGAAGGGCGTGGAGGACGGGACACCGAGCCACGTCTTCTTCGACGCGGAGGACGACTTTCTCTACGTGGCGGACACGGGCAACGCGCGCATCGTGCGCCTCGACACCACGAAGGGCACGAAGGGCGCTTCGCTGGAGCGACAGAACGAGCCCCTCAAGGGCGAGGGCGTCATGAACGGGACGAGCGTCGAAGAGGTCGTCCCCGCCGGCGTCCTCACGAAGCCGAGCGGGCTCGAGGTGCGCGCCGGCCTCATCTACGTGACCGACACCGCGACGAGCACGTTCCACGTCTTCGACAAGACCGGCCGCGAGGTACGCCGCCTCAAGGTCGACCTGCCCCCGGGATCGCTGGCGGGCATGGCCTTCGGCCCCGGCGGCAAGCTGTACTTCGCCGACAAGGTCGCGCGCAAGGTGCTGCGCATCGACCCGCTCTGAGTCGCTGGACCGCGGCCGATGGCGCTCTCCCGTTCCCTCGGCGATGCGCTAGATCGGGGATGCCATGAGCAACCAATCGGAGATCTCGAACTGGAACGGCCCGGTCGGCGAACGCTGGGTGCTCCTTCAGGATGCGCTCGATGCCCGTCTGCAAGTCTACGGAAGGGACGTCCTCGAGAGCGCGCGGCTGCGGGAGGGCATGCGCGTGCTCGACGTCGGATGCGGGTGCGGCGGCCTGTCGCTCGAAGCGGCGCGCGCGGTCGGCGCGCCGGGCCAGGTCGTGGGCCTGGACGTCTCGCGACCGATGCTCACGCGGGCGCGCGAGCGCGCGAAGGAGCTCCCGAACGTGGAGTTCGTGGAACACGACGCGGCGACCTTCGCGCCGAGCGCGCCGTTCGACGTCGTGGTCTCGCGCTTCGGGGTGATGTTCTTCCATGATCCTCGCGCGACGTTCGCGAACCTCCGTGGCGCGACGAAGCCGGGCGGTCGGCTGGCGTTCGTGTGCTGGCAGTCGCTCGCGAAGAACCCTTGCTTCGCCGTGCCGCTGTCGGCCGTGCTGCGCGTCGTACCGCCCCCGCCCGCCGCGTTGCCCGGCGCGCCCGGGCCGTTCGCGTTCGCCGAGCCCGAGCGCACGCGGGACATCCTCATGAGCGCCGGGTGGAGCGCCGTCGTGCTCACGCCCGCCGTGCATCCGATGAAGCTCGGGGACACGCTGGAAGAAGCGGTGAGCTTCGCGAGCCGGATGGGCCCGGCCGCAGGCGCCCTTCGCGACGTCGACGATGAGACGAAGGCGCGCGCCATCGAGATGCTGCGCCAGACGCTCGCCCCGCTCGCGCCCCACTTCGCGCTGGACGGCGAGGTGTGGCTCGTCACGGCGCACGGTTGATCGCTCGCAGCGCGCCGAGGCTCGATTGGCGCTGAGTAGCGGGCGATCCACGACGAACGCGTCAGAGTGGCGCGTGAACTCGGTGGGGCTCGGCGGCCCGCGAAACGCGAAAATCGTGGCGCCACGCGGCGGCTCGCGCGCTGCAAAAGCTCTCCGGAGATGATCCCCCGCCAACACCTCGCCGCTTTCACGTTCCTCCTCGCCACCACGCTCGGCTCGACGCGCGCGCTCGCGGACGACTCTCCCGCCATCGAGCCTGCTCCGGCCGCCGCAGAGGCAAGTCAGAAGACCGAATCCCAGTGGTACGGCTACCAGACGCTGGGCGTCGATGGCCTCGCGCTCGGGGTCGGCGCGCTAGCCCCCTCGAGCGGCGCGGGCTTCGCGACCGCCGCGATCACGACCTATCTCGTGGGGGCGCCCGTCATCCACCTCGTGCATGGCAGCCCCGGCAAGGCGCTCGGCGACCTCGCGATTCGCGCCGGAGCGCCGATCGCGGGAGCCTTCATCGGCGGCGTCATCGGCATCCTGGCGGCGCGGAGCAACGACGGCGTCGCCCGCCTCGAAGGGATGGAGGTCGGGGGAGCCTACGGGCTCGTTGCCGGCGTCGGGCTCGCGGTGGCCCTCGACGCCATCGTGCTGGCGCGGCGCGACGCGGCCCCTGCCCGCGAGAGCGCCGCCGCGGCGCCTCCGGCGCGCA
>JAYTBL010000090.1:0-2137 GCA_043736975.1 Polyangiaceae bacterium | reverse complement strand
GCGGCTACCGTCGCGCGCCGCACCGTGGGCAGCGACCCCGGTCGGGTGGGCGCGGGCACCAAGCTCGAGGCCCGTCCCGGCAACGAGCTCGCGGCGTTCGCGGGCGGCTGCTTCTGGGGCGTCGAGGACACGTTCCGTCAGGTCCCGGGCGTCGTCGCCACCGCCGTGGGGTACGCGGGCGGCCGGACCACCAACCCGAGCTACGAGGCGGTCTGCACGCACACCACGGGGCACGCCGAGGCGGTGCTCGTCGAGTTCGACCCCGCGAAGATCACCTACGACCAGCTGCTCGTCGTCTTCTTCAAGAACCACGACCCGACCACGATGAACCGGCAGGGCCCTGACGTCGGCGATCAGTACCGCAGCGAGGTCTTCACGTTCTCCGAGCAGCAGGCCGCGTCGGCGAAGACCGTCCTCGCCGCCGAGGAGAAGGAGCGCGCGAAGAAGGTGGTCACGCGCGTCTCGACCATCCCGCAGTTCTGGAAGGCTGAGGAGTACCACCAGCAGTACGACGAGAAGACCGGCACCCACTCGTGCCCGATGCCCAAGGGCCTCCCCAAGGGCGCGTGAGCCAGGGGCGACGCTTCCCGCGACGAACCCACGCTGCGTCTCGGGCCGAAGCCCGACAAGGTGGTACCGGATCTCGAGGAGCGAGCGAACCGATCAGGCCTTCGCGGGCTTCTTGATGACGGAGAGGAGGCGCTCGGTGGGCCGGAAGCCGACCCCCTCGTAGACCTTCGCGGCGTGGTACGTCGCGTCTGCGGCCATCACCAGCGTCGCGATCTCGGGCCGCTCGAAGGTGAGCGCGGCGCGACCTTCGAGCCGCGTAGCTCGCCGCGCCGCGCGGTGAGGACGGTCCCGTCGTCGAGCGCGAAGCCGTGGTCGAGGAACGGCTGGAGCTCCCCCTGCGCGCCGTCGGGGCGATCCCAGGCGAGCAGCGTGGCCTGGACGCCGGAGAGCTCGCGCGCGCGATCGGCGAGCCACGTCGCGGCGTCGCCTGGCTGCGGCGGCTCGGGGTAGAGCAGGTAGTTGCCCCACCAGAAATTGGGGTTGGAGGACGTGCGGATCACGACGTAGCGTTCGCGCTCCTCGACGACGCCGTCGAACGCGCAGACGAAGAGATCCGTCCGGTAGCCGACCGAGCGCAGGGGGCGCATCAGGGCACCAGGACCAGCTTGCCCTTCACGTCGCGCTTCTCCATGCGCTCGAGGGCGGACTGCGCGTCTGCGAACCTCACGACGCTGTCGACGTGCGGCGCGAGCTTCCCCTCCGCCACCCAGTCGAGGATCTGCCTGGCGTTCGCCTGGTTCTTCGCGGGATCGCGCATCACGAACGCGCCCCAGAACACGCCCACGATCTGGCAGCCCTTGAGGAGCACGAGGTTCAGCGGGATCTTGGGGATGTCGCCGGCCGCGAAGCCCACCACGAGGTAGCGGCCCTCCCAGGCGATCGAGCGGAGCGCGGCGTCGGCGTAGGCGCCGCCCACCGGGTCGTAGATCACGTTCGCGCCGTCGCCGCCGGTGAGCGCCTTGGCGCGCTCCTTCAGATCCTCGCGGGCGTAGTTGATGCCCTCGGCCGCGCCGTGTTCCTTGCAGAACACAACCTTCTCGTCGGTGGAGGCAGCGGCGATCACGCGCGCCCCGAGCAGCTTGCCCAGCTCCACCGCGGCGGTGCCGACGCCGCCTGCGGCCCCGAGCACGAGGAGCGTCTCGCCCTGCTGCAGCGCCGCGCGGTCGACGAGCGCATGCAGCGTCGTGGCGTACGTGAGGAGCGTGGCCGCGCCGACCTCGAACGAGACCGCGTGGGGCAGCTTCGTCACCGTCGCGTCGGGCGCGACGATCTGCTCGGCATAGGCGCCCATCATCATCGTCGCGCAGACGCGGTCGCCGGGGACGACGCTCGTGACCGCCGCGCCCACCGCGCGAACCACGCCTGCCGCCTCGCCGCCCGGTGAGAACGGGGGATCGGCCTTGAACTGGTACTTGCCGTAGGTCATCAGCACGTCGGGAAAGTTCACGCCGGCGGCGCGAACGTCGATGAGCACCTCGTTCGGACCGGGCGTGGGCGAGGGGACCTCGTCGACCCGGAGACTGCGGGGACCGGTGAGCTCGTGGCAGCGGACGGCGCGCATGATGCG
>JAYTBL010000089.1:0-2140 GCA_043736975.1 Polyangiaceae bacterium | reverse complement strand
GGCGGCGGGGGCGTCCGCAACGGCCTGACGCCGATAGAACACCCCGCCTTGGGTGAGCACCTTGTCGAACGGCGCGTGCTCGGCGAGCGGAGGATCCGACGATCCCAGCACCAGCCAGCCGCCCTCGGCGAGCGAGTCGTAGAGGCGGCGTGCGACGTGCGCGATGGTGGCGGCGTCGAAGTAGATGAGGACGTTGCGGCACAGGACGAGATCGAAGTCACCGATGCCGCGGTCCGCCGAAGGATAGAGGTCCCGCGCGAGGTTGAGCCGCTCGAACCTCACGCGCTCGCGGATCGTTCGATCGAGCGCGAGCACGTTCGCGCTACCGGTCAGATAGCGCCGCGCACGAAACGCATCGGTGCCGCGCAGCGACCAGCGACCGTACGTGGCCTGCGCAGCCTTGCGCAGGTGCTCGCGCGAGAGATCGGTGCCCACCACCTGACCGCGACCGGCGAGGCCCACCTCCTCGAGGAGAATGGCGAGCGAGTACGCCTCCTCGCCCGAGGCGCAAGCCGCGCTCCACAGACGGATCGGGCGCGGCGCGACCTTCCGCGCCGCGATCTCCGGGAGCACGACGCTGCGCAGGTAGGCGAACTGAGCGGGCTCGCGAAAGAAGTAGGTCTCGCCGACCACCACCTCCTCGATGAGATCGGCGATGGGTAGCCGTCCGCACGTCAGGCCCAGCACGTAGTCGTCGAGGTCGGTCGCGCCGGCGACGCGCATCGCGCGCTCGGTCGCGGCCACGAGCTGGGGAAGCCGCGACGCCGGGAAGTGGAGGCCCGAGCTCTCCTCGAGCCGTTCGATGAGAATCGCGTGGGGATCCGTCATCAGGTGCCGAGCGCCGCGTCGAGCTGGTCCGCCTCGGTCTGCGAGAGGAAGGTCGTCAGGTCGTAGATGATGAGCGTTCCATCCTCGAGCTTGACGATCCCTGCGACGTGCTCACCGTGCGTGCGCGCGAGGTCGACGGTCCCGGACGCCACCTCGAGGAGCACGTCGGCGGCCTCGACCGCGAAGGCGACGGTCCGTGCGCCGGACGTGGCGACCACCAGGTGATCGGTGTGCGCGAGCGCGCGCGGCCGCAGCCCGAAGCGTGAGCGCACGTCGAGCACGGGGACGAGCTCGCCGCGCACGTTCAGGAGCCCGAGGACGATCGCGGGGGCGCGCGGGAGCGGCGAGGGCGTGGCGGCGCGGAGCACCTCGCGCACGTCGCGCGCGAGCAAGCCGAAGCGATGGCCGTCCATGACGAACGGGACCACCGGCACCATGGCCGTCGACGCCAGCGGCGCGCTCAGATCGGGCCCCGATTCCAAATCCACACTCTACCCGCCCGCCCCTTCCGCGCAACGCGCCGGACTGTCGCAGTCCTCCCGCCTACGAACGGAGCTTGCAAGCGACGCGCCACCAGGGTTTAGTCCGCCGTCATGAGCTACCAGTTCACTCTCGTTGTGTCGCCAAAGGGCAGCGCGGCGATCGACGCCCTCACAGGTGTGCGTCGCGACCAGTTCCTTACCGCGGCGAAGAAGGAGTTCGACGGCGACTTCAAGAAGCCGAGCGATTACTTCAAGAGCCTGGCCGAGGAGCAGGACGAAGAAGCCGACGACCAGTACGTCGAGCTCTGGGCCGTGAACAAGGAAGGGAAGGACAAGGCCGTCTACGAGCTCTGGTACTTCCCGGCCTCGGAGAACGGCGCGGTGTTCAACGCCGGCACCGCAAAGTCCGCCGGGATCGAGATGATGGAGGGCACCTTCGAGGCGCCCGACGGCGGCGCGAAGCAGGAGGCGCTCGCCGAGGCGCTCCAGGACCCCTTCGACGACCGCGAGACCGAGGACGACGACGACGACGACGATGACGACGAGGAGAAGGACGACGACGACGACGATGACGACGACGACGACGACGACGACGAGGAAGAGGACGAAGACGAGGAATGAGCCGAGGGAGGCGTCCGACTACCGGATGACTCCTCTGACCTTGCGCTGACGCCATGCTGCCGTGCGGACATCCGCCGCGGCGCCGCGAAATTGACGGTCTCGCGACGTCATTCAAGAGGGCAGCATCAGAGGCGAGCGGCCATGTGGCGGGTACGAATCGCGCTGAAGCGCCCCTACACGTTCGTGGTGATGGCGATGCTCATCGCGAT
>JAYTBL010000088.1:0-5546 GCA_043736975.1 Polyangiaceae bacterium | reverse complement strand
ACTCGGGGGGGCCCGGTTTTCTCACGCTCGGCGGGCGCGAGGTGCTCGCCGGCGTCCACTCGACCGGCTCGTGCGGCCAGGGCGCGCCGAGCACGAAGATCCGCGTGGATCGTCACCTCGACTTCGTGCTTTTTCGACCGAACGCCGCGCCCGTGCCCATCGCGGTACCCCAGAAGGATCCACCGCCGGAGCTGCCCGCTGTACACCAGGGCGCAAGGCCCTCAGAGTGGAGCTAGGCATGGGCGTCCGGGCGTTCTTCCGGTTCGAGCGGCCGCCAACCACCACGCGCTTCGACTTCGACGTGCCGGGCGGCTCGATGCTCATGACCGAGCACGACGGAGCGCCCTTCCTCGGTGGCACGTGGCACGTGCTCGTCGTCGCCGAATCCGACGTGGCGGGGGCGAAGCTGGCGGTGGAATGCCAGTGACGTGAGGCGCTCCGGCGTGCCAGGTCGCGCGGTCATGCGCCTCACAGCTTCCAGCAAGTCTTCGGGCTGTCGGGCGCGCTGCTCGGCGCCGTGCACATCTCGTCGGACGCACACTGCGCGTTGCTGAGGCACGGCTTGGGCGCCGGCGGGCGCGGGGTGTTCCGCGGTGACGCCTGCCGTCGGAGGGGCCTCGGGGCAACACGACGTGGTCGTCGTGGTTGTCGTGCCTCGATTCATGACCACGAACGAACTTCGGCCGAACGTCCAAGGCTTGCTCGTTCGAGCTCGAGGCGCGGGCAGGTTCGCCTCCCACGCCATGAGGATGTGCCACGGCTCCTCGTCTTGGCCGTGCGCGCGACACGTGGCGAGGATGGTCGGCAGCCCGGGCCGCATGCCGCGGAGGAGCTTGCGAAGGGTACCCTTGCGCCAGCGCCCGGGAAGCTGCTCGAGGATGGAGTCCACGGAGTGGGTCTTCACGTGAGGTAGGATGCGCTCGAACGTCTCGGCCGCCGACATCGTTCGCGCCGCCTCTCCCGTGGGAATGGGGAGGGTCGGGTCGACGTCGAAGGGTTGCCTGTACAGCCATTTGCGCATTGAGATCAGCGGAGTCGGATCCTTACCCTCGGTACGCATCGACGCGATGGTCACGTCGAACGAGAGGAACATCAATCGGGCTTGGTGGAAGAATCGACTCTTCATCTTCGGCGACATCGCGGCGAGCTGCTTCACAGCGGCCACCGCGCGTTCGATCTCGGTCATTGCGAGCTCCCGTGGTTCTGAAGTTCCATCTTCGCGAGCATCGCCTTCTGGCGCGCGACGAGCTCGGTGTGCTTGGGCGAACCGGGCCTCTCGCGCATGATGAGCACCTCGAGGTCGGCCACGTCCCACGCCTGCCCGTGGAGGTTGTCTCCGCCGAGCGCCTTGATGTGTGCGGTGATATCCCCGTTCGTCAGGTTTCCTTCGGTCAACAGCCTCTCCAGGTTCTCGATCTCGTGCGCCTCGTAGCGGAGCGTACCCACGATCGCCTCGTCACTTTCCAGGACCTCGGGGCGAATGCGCACGACCGTCGCCAACGCCGAGGATGATCCGAACTAGCTAGCTAGCCTTGGGGGGATCATGGTGCCCGCCGTGCGTACCGCTGCGCTCCGGGAGTACCGGGAGCGACTCGATCGCCTCACGCCGCGCCGCGTTTCCGAGGTCCTTCACTCTTCGGTTCCTGGGCCCGCGGAGAGGCCGACCAGGACTCGGACGTCGATGTTCTCGTGGTGATCGACAGCCTGACCCCGAGCGAACGGCTGCGCGCCATCGAGGCCGGTGCCGAGGTGGGCTTCCAGCACGACCTTCTCGTCGAAGCCGTCGTTCTCTCGAGCGCCGAGTGGCTATCGCTCGAGCGAAGCGAGCGCTTCTTCGCGCGCGAGGTCCGCCGCGAAGGACTGGCAGTCACCGAATGACCGGTGAAAATCGTCGCGCCAACGCGCTCATCGAGATCGAGATCGCGGGCGACGCGCTGGACTCGAGGCGAAGACCCACGGCGGCGTGCTCCGCCTGGTGGCGGAGCGTGCTTCGCAGGGGCACAGACCGCGACCCGACGGCGCGGTCCATCACGGGGATCCACCGGAGCGTTACCCGGCGAGCCGCTCCCTCACGCGCAGCGCAGGCTTCTCGATGACCACGTGCATCACGTACGCCAGCGCCAGCGACGAGACCATCAGCCCGGTCAGCGCCAGCGGCCACACGATCACCATCGGCCAGTGCCGGTTCTGCAGCAGCCGCGCCGTGGGAACGATCACCTGGTCGCACAGCGGAATGTGCACGAGGTACACCCCGTACCCCAGCGTCGCGATCTTGCGGAAGATCGGCAGCGACAGCGCGCGATGAATCCACCCTTCCGTATCACCGTGAATCAGGAGCAGTAGCCACCCGAAGTACATCACGCTCGTGATCGAGCCCCACGCGAACACGTGCACCAGCTGCACGTGTTGCTCGCCGAACATCCACGGCTGGACGAGGATCCACAGGCAGGCGAGGGACATCAGGCCGAGGAGCGCGCGGTGGAACGGCGCCTTCAGCCAGGCCGTCACCCGATCGCCCCAGCGGTTGTGCACGAAGGCGAGGATGATGCCTGCCACCAGCGTGTCGAAGCGCGTGTGCGGTCGGAAGTAGAGCGCCTCGTAGAGCTGCAGGTCGTGCCAGGGCGCCCGGTGCAGGAAGATGTACATGCGGATGAGGAGCGCGAGGAGCCACACCGCGGTCAGCAGCCCGAGCTGCGCGCGATCGCTCCGCAGGCGATGCATGAAGAAGAAGAGGATCGGCACCGTCAGGTAGAACTGCTCCTCGAGCGCGAGGGACCAGCCCCAGAACATCACGACGTCCGAGCGCATCAAGGACATGAAGTTCGTGCCGTAGAGGTACTCCCAGGGCAGGTGGCGGATCTGCGTCGCCGTCAGCGCGGTCGTGAGCGCGAGGTACGTGAGCACCACGTAATACGAGGGAAACGTCCGCGAGACGCGGCGGATGTAGAAGCGCTTGAGGCTCTGCGTGCCCGTCTTCTGCAGCGAGCGCAGGAGGATCGAGCCGATCAGGAAGCCGCTCAGCATGAAGAACAGGTCCATGCCGAAGAACACGGTGAGCGACGACGCCGTGAAGTCGTGGTCGATGCGGATGCCCTGCTCGCCCGCGAAGATCCAGGTGATGTGGAACTGCACCACGCTCACGATGGCCAGCACGCGCAGGCCATGCAGCGACGGGTAGCGATTGTCGAGCAGCTCGAGCGAGAGCGCCTTCGTCACGGGCTCAGTCTAGTACGACGCCCATGCGAATCAGGCCAGCTCATACGCGTGCGCGCCGCTGATGCTGCGGTCGGCGAAGAAGCGGCGGGCCGCCTCCGCGTGGAGCGGGAAGGCGAAGACCTCATCGAGCCCGTCGGGGCCGAACACCAGCCCGCGCTCCGACGTCTCGTTGTCGGGGGCGAAGGCGCCGAGCGTCACGACGTCGATGGGGGCGGCCACCGAGAAGAGCAGCACGCGGTTGGGCTTCGGCGACGTGGAGGTGAACCAGAGCGGCGTGATGGTCTGCGCGTCGATGACGACGCCCGTCTCCTCGCGGACCTCGCGGGCGCCGCCCTCGGCCACCGTCTCATGCTCCTCGAGGAAGCCGCCGACGATACCGAGCTTGCCGAGGCGCGGCTCGATGGCCCGCCGCACGCACAGGAGACCGACGCGTCCCTCCTTCACGATCGGCACCAGCACGACGGAGACAGGGATCGGGTTCGCCCAGACCTGCGTCTGGCAGCCGGTGCACCTGCGGGGATAGGCGAGCGGCGGCGCGTGAGCAGTGCCGCAATACGAGCAGAACGTGTCGCGAACGGGCATGCGCGTCAGGATACCGCACTGCGCGAGAGCGGATCGCGCCGCCTTGCTGCCGAGGAGGAGGACCAAGCGCGACGCCGCGCGATGCCCGCGAAGCGCGTATTGTACGGCCCATGCCTGGAGACGCCGTGCCGCCGAGCTCGGAGGCGCGTCCTTCGACGCTCCCGAAGCCGGCGCTGCGCCGGCTGGCGACGCTCATCGAGGAGGGGTTCACCGGGAACACGCCCCCCACGCTCCAGCTGCTGGGGCGCGTGCTCCTGCACGCGGCGCTCGTGGGGGCGGTGGTGGGCATCGTCAGCCTGGTGTTCGTGTACGGGCTCGATGTCACGCAGCACTTCGTGCTCCAACGTCTCGCGGGCTATTCGCCGCTGCGAGCGGCGGGGGAGGGCGCCGAGCTCGGCGAAGGACGGACGCCCTTCCGGCCGTGGCTACTGTGGATCCTGCCGGCGGTCGGCGCGCTGATCGGCGGCGCGATCTCGATCTTGGCGCCGGAGACGCGCGGCGGCGGCTCGGACGCGATCATCGACGCGTTCCACAACAAGGGCGGCACGGTCCGGCGGCGCGTGCCGCTCGTGAAGATGCTCGCGTCGATCGCCACGCTCGGCTTCGGCGGGTCGGGAGGGCGCGAGGGCCCGACGATGCAGATCGGCGGGTCGCTCGGATCGATCGTGGGCCGCTACCTACGCGTCACCGATCGCGAGCGCCGCATCCTCCTGGTGGCGGGCACCGCGGCCGGCATGGCGGCAGTGTTCCGGACGCCGCTCGGCGCCGCGCTCCTCGCCGTCGAGGTGCTGCACCGCGACGACTTCGAATCCGATGCGCTCGTGCCGTCGGTCCTGGCCAGCGTCGTCTCCTACTCGGTCTTCATCTCGTTCTTCGGCGAGAACACGCTCTTCGCGCACGCGCCGAAGTACCCCTTCGTGCCCATGCACCTGCCGCTCTATGCGCTCATGGCGCTGCTGGTGAGCGGCATGGCGGCGCTGTTCGTCCGCACCATCGGCTCGGTGCGCGAGATCGCCGAGCACCTGCGCGTACCGGCCTGGGTGAAGCCCGCGATCGGCGGACTGCTCCTGGGCGTGCTCGCCACGCCCCTCATCTACTACCTCGGCACGCGGATGGGTCAGGGCCAGGGCCTCGGCATCCTGGGCGGCGGCTACGGCGCGGCGCAGGTCGCGATCACCGGTGCGGAGTGGTTCCCGAGCGGCTGGCGCGGCGTGGAGGTGCTGGTCGCGCTCGGTCTCGTGAAGCTGCTCGCGACGTCACTCACCGTCGGCTCGGGCGGCAGCGCCGGCGATTTCGGTCCCTCGATGGTGATGGGCGGCATCTTCGGCGGCGCCTTCGGGCGCGCGGCGCAGCTCCTCCTCGACGACCCGCGGATCGATCCCGGCGCCTTCGCGCTCGTGGGCATGGGCACGTTCTACGGCGGGCTCGCGCACGTGCCGATCGGCTCGCTCGTCATGACGTGCGAGCTCGCGGGGAGCTACGACCTGCTCGTCCCGCTGATGCTGGCCGAGGGCATCGCCTACGTCGCGCTGCGCAACAAGACGCTCTACCACGCGCAGGTCCAGACCAAGCGCGACTCGCCTGCCCACCGCGACGACCTCATCCTGGATTTCTTGAAGGGCATCCGCGTCGACGCGATCATGATCCGGGATCGCCCGCTGGCGACGTTCCTGCGCAACACGTCGGCCACCGAGGTCATCCGCGTGGTCGCGAACGCCGACTTCCAGGACTCGTTCCCGGTGCTCGGG
>JAYTBL010000087.1:0-12719 GCA_043736975.1 Polyangiaceae bacterium | reverse complement strand
AGACTGAGGCTCGATGCGGAGGAGCTTCAGCGTGGCGCGCGTCGTGGGGTGGTCGGCCGCTGCACTCTGCATCGCCAGCTGCACGATCTTCGACGGCCTCCAGGCCGACCTGCTGATCGCCCCCAACAAGCCCCTCACCGCCAACCCGAACGGCGCCGACGACGGGCAGGCCTGCGGCGTCGGCAACGACTGCAAGTCCGGCGTCTGCAACGCAAACCTCTGCGCCGCCCCGACCCCCACCGACGGCATCCTCAACGGCGACGAGACGGGGATCGACTGCGGCGGTACGGCGCCGAAATGCGCGAATGGCGGGGGCTGCAAGGTCGGGCCCGATTGCGCGTCGGCCTCGTGCGTCGCGGGCAAGTGCGCCGAGCCCCGTCAGGACGACGGCGTCAAGAACGGCGACGAGACCGACGTCGACTGCGGCGGCGCGGGCGACGCGAAGCGCTGCGCCGACGGCCTGGTCTGCGTCGCCGGTCCCGACTGCACGAGCCTCGTCTGCACCGGAGGCAGATGCCTCCCGCCTACCAGCACCGACGGGGTGAAGAACGGCGACGAGAGCGACCTCGACTGCGGCGGCACCACCACCGGCGCGCCGAAGTGCGACACGGGCAAGGGCTGCAGCGTAAACGGCGACTGCACCACCGACGGCTGCGACTACAGGAAGAAGTGCGCGATCGCGCGCAGCTGCACGGCGCGCATGGGCGGCGACACCTGCGGCACGGGCGAGGTCGGCGCGCCAGGCGCCGCCCACGAGAGCTGCTGCCTGTCCCTGCCGCTCGCGAGCGGCGTGAAGCTCGACAAATACAAGGCGACCGCCGGGCGCGTGCGGGCGATGGTCGAGCGCACGAACGGCAACGTCAAGGGCTGGTACCAGGCGAACAAGGCCACGCTCTCGGCGGGGGCGGTCGCGCAGATCGACCCGTACGTCAATCAGCTGCCCTCGGGGCTCACCGGCGATCTCGGCACCAACGAGCAGCTCGGCAGCTTCATCTACCTCATCGACAAACCGAGCGCGCAGCAGGGCTGCTTCGTCGCGGGCAATGGCACGCACACGTTCTGGCTCCCCGACGCGGTGAACATGTTCTACGGCGACTCCGCGCAGGCCTTCCCGCAGACAGTCCTCGATACGAAGCCGATCAACTGCATCCCCATGCCGCTCGCCGCGGCGTTCTGCGCGTGGGACGGCGGGCGCCTCCAGACGTTCGCCGAGAACAGGGAGATGTACGGCACGCAGCAGTTCCCCTGGGGCACCAACCCCCAGGCCGGCGGCTACGGCGCGATCGGCGGCGTGTTCGTCACCGTGGGCCCCGCCAACCTGGGCTTCGGCGCAGCGGCGGGCGCGTGCCCGAGCTGCAGCGTGGCCGCGGCGAACTGGTCGAACAACTACCAGTACCCCGCGCCCAATCCCGCGAAGCTCTTCGACTACAGCTTCTACATCTCCGCGCCTGGGCGCTTCCCGATCGACAAGGGGCCGCTCGGCCACATGGACGCGGGCGGCGACCTCCTCGAGCACACCGGCACCGACGGCATGTTCGTCGACGACAAAGGCCGGACGCCCACGTTCAAGTGGGGCATGCAGGGCTCATGGGAAGGCCACGCCATGGGCTCGACCGGCTTCTCCTTCGCGCCGATGACGAAGTACGGCAAGACGGGCCTCCGCTGCGCCCGGGACTGACGATGCGCCCGCTCTGCTCGGCGGCTCTGCTCTCGACCCTCGTGCTCTTCACGCTGCCGGCGGCGGCCGATCCGAGCGCCGCCGACAAGACCGCAGCCGCGGCCGACGTCCAGAAGGCGACCGCCGCCGCGAAGGACAAGCGCTTTCGCGCGGCCGCTGAGCTCTACGAGTCGGCATACAAGAGGGTGCCCGACGCGAAGACGCTCTTCAGCGCTGCGAGCGCGTGGCAGAAGAACGGCGACTCGACGAAGGCCGCGAACGCCTACGCGCGCTACCTGAAGGAGGCGCCAGAGAAGGCGAACGCGCGCGACAAGGCGAAGAAGGAGCTCGACGCGCTGGCGCCGAAGCTCGGGCAGCTGATCATCAAGGCCGACGGCGCGGCCTCGGCGGCGGTGGACGGCGAGGACCTCGCGCTCCCTCCCCCGCCCGTCCTCTACGTGAACCCCGGCGCGCACGAGCTGGTCGCGAAGTTCGGCGACAAGAGCGCGACCGAGAGGACGACCGCGCCCGCGGGCGCGATCACGAACGTCACGCTCACCGCGCCGGTCGAGGTGAAGCCGCCGCCGCCGCCGCCGCCGGTGGCGAAGGTCGCGCCGCCACCGCCGCCGCCCGAAGAGAAGCGGAAGCCGCTGCCTCCGCTCGTCGTCTACATCGGCGCAGGGGCCACGGTCATCGCGGGCGGGCTCACGGTGCTCTCCGCGCTCGATACCTCGAGCCAGAAGGACACGTTCGACAGCGAGCGCTCGCAGGCGAACCTCGACGAGGGCAAGAGCAAGCAGCTCCGCACCAACGTCCTGCTCGCGGTCACCGGCGGCGTGGCGGTGGTGACTGGCGCCTTCGCTATCTTCCTCGTCGACTGGAAGGGGCGCTCGGGCGAGAACGTGAAGGTCGGCGTGGGACCGGCGTCGTTCGTGCTCCGGTCGGCGTTCTGAGCGCAGCCTGCTGCGCGGCGTGCGCCGCGGCCCCGAGGAGGCCCGCGAGCGGCTCGGTGCACACCGCGATCGGGATCTGCGCGAGGAGGGGACGCATGCGGCCCTTGTCGAGAAACGCGTCGAGGAACGGGCTGTGGCCCGGGGTCCGCTTCTTCCGCGCCGGCAGGCCGTGGGCGAGGACGTCCGCCAGGCGCGCCGAGGCGCCGCCGCATACGTAGACCCCGGACGACGCGAGGCACTTGAGCGCGAGGTTGCCGGCCTCGGCGCCGTAGACGCTCGACCACAGCTCGATGGCGCGCATCGCCGCCTCGCTCTTGCCGCTCACCGCCAGCTCGACGACCGCGACGTTGTGGTCCTCGGCGCGCGCGACCTGCGCCGCGTTCGCCTTCGACTCGGCGATGTGGCACTCGCGCACGAAGAACGTGTAGAGCACATGGATCGTGGAGCCGGCGCACACGCGCTCGTAGCTCACGTGGCCATACTCGCGCTGCAGCGTGGCCCAGAGCTGCGCCTCGAGCGGATTGCGGGGGCCGAAGTCGACGTGCGCCCCCTCGGTGGGGCACGCGATGTGGCCCTGGCCGTCCCAGACGAACGTCGCCTCGCCGAGGCCCGTGCCGGCGGCGATCACCGCCACGTTGCCGCCGGTCTTGCGCGGACGCCCGAGGTGCAGGACCTTCAGCTTCGACGGCGCCGCGGCGAGCGCTCCGAGCCCCACCGCGACGAGATCGTTGAGTAGCGTGACCTTCGTGACGTCGAGCTCGCTGCCGATGGCCTGGGCGTCGAGCGTCCACGGGAGGTTCGTGGTCTTCACGCGCCGATCGACCACCGGCCCGGCGATACCGAAGCTGGCCGCGACGATGTCGTGCGACTTCTTGCCGAGCTTTCCCGCCTTGCGTGCGCCCTCCAGGAACCGCGTCAGAGCGGCCTCGAACGTGGCGAAGCGCTGGCTCTCGAGGACCTCCTGGTGGGCCACGCGGCGGCCGGTGGCGTCGAGCAGCGCGAAGCGCGCGCGCGTTCCGCCGATGTCACCGGCGAGGATCTGCGTCATGGGGGTGGGAGCTGCCAGCCGTCGGGTACGGGTCGGCTCAGAGCTTGGAGATCAGCTGGTCGCCCATGCTGGGCTGATCGATCTTGCCGAGCCAGATGCTCCAGACGGCCTTCATGAAATCCTCGCCCGCGATGGTCGCGCTGCCCGCGCCCTGGACCCAGATGGTCACGTTCTTGGAGGCCGCGGCGTAGCTGATGACGACCGCCGAGTTCTCCTTGACCTCCTCCTTGTTGAACGCGCCGACGAACTGGCCAGTGCGGCCGGCGTCGTTGTAGCCGTTCATCTGGAGCGCCTCGGTGAGGGCCTTCTTGATCTTGGTCGAATCGACGTCACGCAGCATGCGCCACGTGAACTTCTTGTCGGTGTCCGCGTCGATGACGGCCTGCTTCGACTTGGTCGCCGGCCTGTCCTTCATGTCGTGGCGGATCGAGTAGACCTTCGCCGTGAAGGGGCCGACCGACTTTGTGCGGACGGCATCGCCCGTGTAGATCATGCCGTCGGCGAGCGCGCTGGAGGCGAGCGTGACGAACAGCGCGAGCACCAGCGTGAAGAGGGCTGACGGCAGAAGGCGGCGGAAGTTCATGTCCGGCAGAGTAGCCGTTCACGGCCGCCGTTCAATGCGGCTCTCGGCGATCCCGCAGATCTTTGACCGCGGCGTTGTGCTCATCGAGGGTTTCGCTGAACTGGTGCCGCCGTGCTTCGCCGCGCGTCACGAAATAGAGGTACTTCGTGCTCGCGGGGGCCATCACCGCCTGCAGCGACTTCACGCCGGGGTTCGCGATCGGCCCGGGCGGCAGGCCCTCGTGGACGTAGGTGCTGTACGTGTTGAGCGGGTCCACGTTCACGGCGTGCGTGATCTTGCCGGCGTAGCCGGCGCACGCCGGCACGCGGTCGCGCAGCACGAGGCAGCCGTAGCCGGCCGTGGGATCGCACTGCAGGACCTTCCGCTTGAAGCTCTGATCGCGCAGGCGGTTGATGAAGACGCTCGCGATGATCGAGCGCTCGTCGTCGACCGCCGCCTCCTTCTCCACCATCGAGGCCAGCACGATGATCTCGCGGCGTGTCCACCCGAGCGAGCCCGCGAGGGTCGCGATGCCGAGGCGGTGGTTCTGCTCGAGCTGGCTATAACGGCGGTCAAACTCGGTCTTCAGGCGGCGCACGACGTCGCGCGGATCGGAGTCCTTCGGAAGATCGTACGTCGCCGGGAACAGGAATCCCTCCGCGCTGTCGCCGTCGAGCGCGAGCTCGCGAAGGAGCAGCGGGTCCACCGTCGCCTCCAGGAACGCCGCCTGCGAAGCGACGTGCAGCGTCTGCAGGCGCTTCGCGATGTCGAACCGGCTCCACCCCTCCGGGATGGTGACCTTGGCCTTGGCGGCGGTCCCGAGGCGCTCGAGGCGACGGAGCAGCTCGCCGGGGCTTGCGTCGTCGGTGAGGAGGTGGGGGCCGGGCGCGATCTTCGGTGAAGACAGCTTCGCGAACATCGTGAAGCGGAGCTTCGAGCCGAGGAGACCTGCGGCATCGAGCTTCTCGATGACCGAGGCCAGCGGCTCGTCGCGATCGACGGTCAGCTCGACGTCCTTGCCGGCGCCGGGGCCCGAGCCTGCCGGGTAGAGCACGAGAAAGTAAGCCGCGAAGAGCGCCGTGAGCGCGCCGACCGCGGTGGAGCCCCAGAAGAGCGCGGCGCGCCTGCTGCGCGAGAGCTTCTCGTCCGGCGCGGTGGCCTTGCGGCGGCGGCGCTCGCGCTTCACGCGCTGGCCCTTGCCTGGCACCTTATCGCGCGGCTGCGAGGGCGGCACGTCGCTCACCGCTTGCCTCGCTTGCGACGCGCCGCGCGCGTGTCGAGCCAGGCCTGGAGGATCTCGACGGCGGAGGCCTCGTCGATGCGGTCCTTCGCCTTCTGGCCGAACACCTCGCTGGCGGTCAGCGCTCGCTGTGCCTGCACGGTGGTGAGACGCTCGTCGAACAGCTCGACGTCACAGGACGTCGCATCCGCGATGTCCTGCGCGATGGCGCGGGCGCGGCGCGCTGCCTCGCCCTCGGTGCCGCGCATGTCGAGCGGGAAGCCCACCACGAAGCGACCCACGTTCTCGGAGATGACGAGCTGCTTCAGCGCCTCGAGCAGCTTGGGCCGCGGGCGCGCCGCGATGACGCCGCGCGGGTGGGCCATCAGGCCGAGCTCGTCGGAGAGCGCCACGCCGACGCGCGCCGCGCCCAGGTCGAGCGCGCAGATCAGGCGCTTCGGCAACGCAGGCTTCGGGGTCGGGGGAGGCTGCGTCACGGCGCGCCATTGAAAACAAGCAGGGACCGACATGCAACAAGCAATGTCAGGTGCCGGCCGTGAGTCGTGAGCCCTCGGCTTCACTCAAAAATCCTCTGCTTGACCCCGCATGCCAGGCAAGGTGATAAGCGTGCCCCGTGACCGCCTCCACCCCCGTCCGTGCCGTTAAAGGCATGAATGACGTGCTGCCCGGCGAGATCGGGCGATGGCACGGGGTCGAGGCTTCGTTCCGTTCCGCGATGGAGCGGCTCGGCTACCGCGAGGTGCGGACCCCCTACGTGGAGCCCACGCAGCTCTTCGTCCGCACCATCGGCGAGGCCACGGACGTGGTCGAAAAGGAAATGTACTCCTTCGTCCACCACGACGAGCCGCTGACGCTCCGTCCCGAAGGCACTGCCGGGGCGGCGCGCGCGTACGTCGAGCACAAGGTGCACAACGACGAGCCGGTGACCCGCTGGTACTACCTGGGGCCGATGTTCCGCGGCGAGCGCCCCGCGAAGGGCCGCTACCGCCAGTTCTACCAGGTGGGCGCGGAGTGCTTCGGTGACGCAGGGCCGGGGTGCGACGCCGAGATGATCGACGCGCTGGTCGGCTTCCTCGTCGACATCGGGATCCCCAAGCCCGACGTGTTCGTGAACTCGATCGGCAGCGCCGAGACGCGCGCGAAGTACAAGCAAGCGCTCGTCGCGTTCCTGGAGCCCAAGAAGGAGAGCTTGAGCGTCGACTCGCAGCGCCGACTGGCCACCAATCCCCTGCGGATCCTCGACTCGAAGAGCGCCTCCGACCGCGCCGCGGTCGAGGGCGCGCCGACCATCCTCGATTTCCTCAGCGACGACGATCGCCTCCACTGGGACGGCCTCCGGCGCCACCTCGACGCGCTGGGGACGGCCTACACCGTCGACCCGAAGCTCGTGCGCGGCCTGGACTACTACGGGCGCACGCTCTTCGAGATCAAGGGCGGCTACGACAAGCTCGGCGCGGGCAGCACGCTGGTCGGCGGCGGCCGCTACGACGGCATGGTCACCGAGCTCGGTGGCCCCGATGTCCCGGCGATCGGCTTCGCCGCCGGCCTCGAGCGGCTGCTCATCGCGAGCGAGATGGAGGTGCCCAAGAACGTCGTCGATGTCGTCATCGCGCCCATCGGTGATCGCGCCGTGGACGCCGCGCTGGTACTCGGCCGTGACGTGCGCAGGGCCGGCGTCCGCTGCGAGGTGGACTCTCGCAAGGCCTCGATCAAGGCGCAGCTGCGGCGCGCAAACTCGCTGGGCGCGCGGTTCGCGGTGATCCTCGGCGATCGCGAGATGGACGAAGGCGTCGTGGAGCTCAAGGATCTCGTGGCGCATTCGCAGGAGAAGGTCGCGCGTAGCGCGCTCCCCGCACGCATCGTGGCGCTGCTCGCGGCCATGGTGGTGCTGCTCGCCTGCACCAGCGCCTTCGCGCAAGGCGGCCCCGGCAAGCAGGGCGGGCCCACGCAGTCGAGCCCCACCAAGAACCGCCCCGTCGGCCCACGCGGCTCGAACCCCGACGACGAGCCTCCGCAGGGCGCCTCGCCCGCGTCGCGCCCGCTCGACGAGCCGACCGCCATCACCCCCACCGATCCCCTCGCCATGCCCGAAGGCGTCGGCGAGCGCGTCGGCTCGGACTACGACGGACGCCCGCCCTCGGCCGAAGGCTCGGTCCAGCGCTCCTTCTACGGCGTCTACGAGGAGCGCCGCGGCGACTACCGCCTGCGCCTCGTGCCCCCGCTGTATCTCGAGCACACGCGCGGACTCGACCCGAAGACTGGCGAGACGACGCCGCAGACCGACAAGGAGTCGATCACCGCGCTCGTCTACTACCGGCGCCGCTCGCCGAACTGGGACGCGGACGTCCTCTTTCCGCTCGCCTGGCGCGTGCGCGATCGCGACAACCATGTCCTCGTCCTGGGTCCCCTCGCCCACCGCGAGGCGCCGAACGAGCACGACAACTGGATCGCGCCGCTGGTCTTCCAGGGCAAGCGCAAGGACGGCGGCTACTTCCACTCGCCCCTCCTCCTCACCACCTCGCACTGGGACGAGAAGGGCGCGCTCACCATCGCCGGCCCCTACTTCCGCGATCGCACCGGTCGCGACGTCGACATGGGCGTCGCCCCGCTCTATTTCCACGGCGACAACGGCGACGAGGACGGCGCCCGCAAGACCTACTCGGTCATCCCGCCGCTCCTCTATTTCCACCGCGAGCGCGAGTACGACGAGAGCAAGCTCACCGTTGTCGGCCCCGTCATCGCGATGTCGAACCCCAAGCGCACCGTGTTCGACGTCGCGCCGCTGCTGTTCACGATCAACGGCAAGCCCCAGACCGGCGGCGTCCCCGAGTTCCACTACACGCTCTTCCCGTTCTTCCACTATGGGCGCGATCCGGAGAAGTCGCTCTTCGTACTGCCGGGCTACCTGCGGCGGGTCACGCGCACCGCCGATACGCTGGTCACGCCGTTCTACACCCACGCGACGACGCGCAACAAAGCGACCTCGCTCACCATCGTGGGCCCGCTACTGCCGATCTACTATCGCAACACCGACACCGACATCGGCTACAGCGCGCTCGGCATCTTCCCCTTTTACTTCGGAGCCAGCAGCCCCACCGGCCGCACCTTCGCGACGCCGCTCTTCGCGCGGACCGAGAGCTTCAACGTCTCGCGCACGACCTGGGTGTTTCCGAACATTCTCTTCGGCAGCGACGTCAAGGGCTGGGAGGTCGACGTCCTCCCGATCGCGTTCCTGGGGCGTAGCGACAAGTCTTCGCACACCGTGCTCGCGCCGATCCTCTGGGACTTCGCGAGCCCGAAGGGCCGCACCACGATCGGCTTCCCCGCCGTGTGGCGCTTCGCCGAGACCGCGGACGACTCCGTCACCCAAGTCGTCCTCAACACGCTCTACCGGCAGAAGCGCGTCTCGGGCGGGCTCGATTGGCAGTTCCACCTCCTGCCGGTCTTCTCTTACGGGCAGAGCCCCACCGGCAGCTTCGCGAACCTGTTCTTCGGACTCCTCGGCTATGACCACGACGGGCCGACGACGAAGCTGAAGGCGTTCTGGCTCCCGATCACGGTCGCGGGCCCGAGCGACCCGGCGGCCGCGAAGTAGCCCTCGCTCAGCAGCTGCGCTGGAGGACGCGCGTGAAGGCGGTGATGGCCCGCGCGACCTCCTCTTCCGTCGTGAGCTCGCCCAGCGACACACGGATGCTCGACGACGCCAGCGCGGCGCCCAGCATCGCGGCGATGACCGGCGACGGATCGACCGTACCCGCGCTGCACGCGGCGCCGCTCGCCACGCTCACGCCTTCGAGGTCGAGCGCAGCCACCAGCTCCGCGCCCACCCAGCCCGGCCACACCAGGGTGGAGACGTGCGGGGCCCGCAGCGCGGGCGACCCCGCCACCCGAGGCGCGCCCGGGAGCGCGAGAAGCGCAGCCTCGAGCGTGTCCCGCAGCGCCGCGATGCGTGCATAGCGCACGCTTCCGTCGAGCGCGCGCCGCGCCGCGACGGCGAGGCCCGCGGCAAGCGCCGCGTCACCGGTGCCCGGGCGGAGGCCGCGCTCCTGCGCGCCGCCCAGGAGCAGCGGGAGGAGCCGCAGGCCGGGGCGGGCGATCAGCGCGCCGATGCCCTTCGGGCCCCGCAGCTTGTGCGCGGCGAGGCTCAGCGTGTCGGCGCCCGCCAGCGCGGTCGTGGGGAGCTTGGCCCACGCCTGCACGGCGTCGACATGCACGCGAGCCCCCGCCGCTCGCGCCCGCGCGATCACCTCCGCGACCGGCTGCACGATGCCCGTCTCGTGGTTGACCGCCTGCACCGTCACGAGCGCGACGGCGCCCGGCCTCTCCTGCAGGGCCGCCTCGAGGTCCGCGAGCTCGATCACCCCCGCCGGCGTGACGCGCAGCCACCGCACCTCGGCGCGGCCCTCGGCCTCGAGCGCCTCCGCGACGCGCGCGACCGACGGATGCTCGAGGCGGCTCGTGACCAGCCGCCGCCGCGCACCGCCCTCGAACGCCGAGCGCAGCGCGAGGTTGTTCGCCTCCGTCCCGCCCGACGTCAGGAGGACGTCGCGCGCGTCCCCGCCGGTCAGCCGGGCGACGGCGGCGCGCGCGGCCTCCACCGCCGCGCTCGCGGCGCGGCCGTCGGCGTGGATGCTCGAGGGGTTGCCCCACACGCGCCCGGCGACCTCGCGCATGGCATCGAGCGCCTCGGGCAGCGGAGGCGTCGTCGAGTTCCAGTCGAGGTACACGCGCGAGCTCAAGCGCTCACCCCGCGGTGTCGACGACGATCGTCGGCGCGCGCTTCGCCACCGACAGCCCGAATGCCGCACCGCCGAGGAACATCCCCTCGATCGTCGCGCCGTCGACCAGCAAGCGAACGTCTCCGCCGAGGCCACGCGCCACGCGCCGCGCGATGGCGAGCCCGACGCCGGTGCCGCCGTGCGCGCGCGTGGGGGTCCCGTCGACCTGGAAGAACGGGTCGAAGATGCGGTCGGCGCGCTCCTTGGGGATGCCCGGACCGGTATCGGCGACGACCAGCTCGTACGTGCCCTCGTGCGCGCGCACGCCCACGCCGACGATGCCGCCTTCGGGCGTGAACTTCGCGGCGTTGTCGAGGAGCTGCGAGATGGCGCGGCCCAGGCGATCGCTGTCGCCGTAGCCAGGCAGCGGGCCGCGCGGGAAGTCCTCGAGCATCGTGAGCTTCCGCTCCGCGAAGGCGTCGGCATGCCAGGCGATGGCCCGGCGCACGGTGTCGAGAAAATCGTAGTCCTTGTGGAAGAAGCGCATCTTGCCGGTCTCGAGACCGGTCACGTCGATGAGGTTGTCGAGCTGCGAGCGCAGGCGGCGCACGCAGTCGTCCATCGCGCGCAGCGCCTTCCGCTGCGGCTTGCTGGTCTCGCCGAGCTCCTCGTCCATCAGCATGCGTAGGTAACCGACGATGGGCGTGAGCGGCGTCGCCAACTCGTGCGAGATGTTGCGATAGAACTCGGTGCGCAGCCGCTCCATGTCGCGCAGGCGCTCGTTCGCCGACGAGAGCTCGGCCACCTTCTCCTCGAGGTGCGCGACGATGCGTCCGCTCTGCTGGCGTAGCCGCTCGCCTGTGGCGTCGGGCGTGGAGAGCATGCGCTCACGCTGCCCGCCGATGTAGCCCGCCACCTGCTTTGCGAACGCGCGCGCGTCGATCGGCTTCTGCATGAACCCGTCGCACCCGACCGCGAAGCTGGTGTCGCGATCGCCCTCGGCGGTGATGGCGATGATGGGCACGCCGTTGAGCGAGGCCTCGGTGCGCAGGCGCAGCGTGACCTCGAAGCCGTCCAGGCCGGGGATATTGAGATCGACGAGCACGATGTCGGGCCGCTGGGCGATCGCGAGGCGAACCCCCTCGAGACCGTCGGCGGCGTCGATCACTTCATGACCATCGGCGGAGAGCAGCTTCCGCACGAGCAAGCGATTGCGAGGGTCGTCCTCGATATGCAGCACACGCGCCACGGCCCCCATCATCGCACGACCCTTTACTTTCCCATGCGAGAAGCTAGGGTCGCGTCCCGATGGCTGGCTTCAAGGATGGGTTTCTCTCGCTTGGTTTCTCGTTTTCCACCTCGCTTACCTCGCTCGTGGCGCTCGTGGCGCTCGTGTCGCTCGTGGGCTGCGCGAAGCTGACCGAGCCGGTCAAGGAAGAGCCGATGCAGGTCGAGCCGCCGGCCTCGGGCGCGGCAAACGCCCAGGAAAAGCCGGCCGCGAGCGCCAGCGCCAAGCCCGTGGAGACCGCCGAGAAGCCGCCGGAGAAGCCCGCCGACCCGCCCTCGAACGAGAAGCTCGGGATCAAGGACGTCGTGGTGGGCAAAGGCGCCGAGGCGAAGGCCGGCGACAACGTCAAGGTCCACTACGTGGGAACACTCCCCGACGGCAAGGAGTTCGATGCCTCGAAGAAGCACGGGCAGCCGTTCGATTTCGAGCTCGGCGCCGGTCGCGTCATCAAGGGCTGGGACCAGGGAGTCGCGGGCATGAAGGTCGGCGGAAAGCGCAAGCTGACGGTACCGCCGAGCCTCGGCTACGGCGCCCGCGGCTTCCCGCCCGTCATCCCCCCGAACTCGACGCTCCTCTTCGAGGTCGAGCTCCTCGAGGTCAAGAAGAAATGATCGGCTCGCGGCTCCTCGCGCTCCTCGCGCTCTCCGCGTCGCTGCTCCTGGCGTGCGGCGGCGGCTCGTCAGCCACGGTGGGCACGGTGACCTCGAATGATGCCGCCCACACGGCGGCGCAGGCGACCGAGCCGCGCACGCCGGACCCGACCGCAAACCAGTCGGTCCCGATCCCCCCCGCGGCAGTCGCCACCACGGTCCCGCTGTCCAGCGGCGCCACCCCAGGCAAGACGCCTCCCGCGTCCTCGAGCGATGCTCCTCCTCCGGTAGCGGCCGCCGAGGAGACCACGCCGCCCAAGAAGATCGGCGCTCGCCATGTGCTCGTGCAGTGGATGGGCACCGATCGCGCGGGTCGCTCGGTGCTCCGATCGCGTGAGCAGGCGATGGTGCTCATCGAGGAGGTCCAGCGCCGCGCGAAGGCGGGCGACGATCTCGGCCGGCTCGCCAACGAGTACTCGGACGAGCCTAACGCCGGCGCGCGCGGCGGCTCGCTCGGTCGCTTCGGTCGTGGCCAGATGGTCGGCGCCTTCGAGGCGGCGGCGTTCAAGCTGAAGGTCGGCGAGATCTCCGACATCGTCGAGACCCCGTTCGGCTTCCACATCATCCAGCGCACCGAGTGATGGCCAAGACGTCGGGAGCGAA
>JAYTBL010000086.1:0-5550 GCA_043736975.1 Polyangiaceae bacterium | reverse complement strand
CCGCCGCCCACCTCGGCCTCGCTGCCGGCCGAGAACATGAACGAGCCCACGGTGAGCGCGGCGATCACGTGCGTCGCCTCCGAGCACTCGCCCTCCAGATCCTCGCGATAGACAGCCTGGTTCGCAGACTCGTAGCGCCCGACGATCGTCATCTGCACGTTGAGCTGCCCGGCGAGCTGCAGCTTGCTCTCCAGCTTCACCGCGCCGACGGGCATGCTGGCGTACAGCTCGTCGGCGTCCTTGATGGTGATCTTGCTCTGCTTGCGCGTGATCGGCGAGTAGCCGTAGCCCCCGCTGGTCGACTTCACCGTGCAGCGCGCGAGCACCGCGAGCTCGCAGCCCTCGTAGCGCACCGCGACCAGGCCCTTGCGGCTCACCGACTCGAGGCGCCCGCGCGCCGCGTCCGGCCACTCCACGATCAGCGGCTCGGACTGGCTCTTCGCCACCTTGCATTTCGCCTGCTTGTCGGTGGGCAGCTCGGGCGTCTTCACGAGCTGCCCGGCGGCGTTGTTGCCGACCCCACCTCCGCAGCCTCCGAGGCCGAGCGCCAAGGGAGAAAAGGCAAGGAGGAGGAGGGACGAGACGAGCCGGCTGGCGAACATCGATGGCTGCGCCTTCTTACGTCATCGGCCGCCAGAAGTCCCCCTGCAGGATGCTTTCTAGCGACGGAAAGAGGGGCCTTCACGCGGGCCGCGCGGCTTGCCGCGTCCCCCCGCGCACCGCGTCGCTACTTCCTGCGGATATCGCCCCTCGAGAGGTGAGTGATGGCGTCGCTCAGGCCGTCGAGGGTGAGCTGGAACATCGGCAGCACCTTGCCGATCTGCTCCGCGGTGCCGCCGCGCCAGTAGTTCGGGGGGTCGGGGTTCAGCCAGGCGAAGCGGCGGAAGTGATCGGCGAGGCGCACCAGCCACTTCATGCCGGTCTGCGCCGGGCCGTGGTGGCCGGTCCCGTAGAACTCGTAGTCACCGGCGCCGAGCAGCTCGGCGGGGTGCATCGCGGCGTCGCCCACCATGATGAGCTTCCACTCCGGTCCGAGCTCCTGGAGGAGATCGTCGAGCGACTGCGGCTCGCTGAAGCGCTCCGTCTCGTAGACGCGCCCGTAGACGCAGTTGTGGAAGTAGTAGGTCTTGAGCTGCCGGATGTTCGACGCGCGCTTGGCCGCCGAGAACAGGCGCGACATGATCTGGATGTGCGGATCCATCGAGCCGCCGACGTCCATCAGCAGGAGCACGCGCACGTTCGACTTGCGCGGCGCGCGGGTCACGATCTCGAGCTCGCCGCCGTTCTTCGCGGTCTCGTCGATGGTGGCGTCGATGTCGAGCTCGTTCTGCTGGCCCTCGCGCTGGAAGGCGCGCAGCTTGCGGAGCGCGACCTCGATCTGGCGGGTGTCGATGAGGATGTCGGAGCGGTAGGGCCGGTACTTGCGCGCGTCGGCGATGCCCATCGCGCTCTTGCCGCCGCCCTGACTGCCGCCGCCCACGCGGAGGCCGGTGGGGTGCGTGCCCTGCTGGCCGAAGGGGCTCGAGCCGCCCGAGCCGATCCAGTGGCTGCCGCCCTGGTGCCGCCCCTTCTGCTCCTTCATGCGCTCCTCGAACATCTTCTTGAGCGCCTCCATGTCGAGCGACTGCAGCGCCGCGAGCTCCTCGTCCGAGAGATCCTGGCGGTTCGCCGGGTCCTTCAGCCACTCCTCGAGCTCCTCGACCAGCGCGATGCTCTGCGCGGTGACGCCCTTGAAGTGCGCGAGGAAGGCCTCGTCGAACTTGTCGAGATCGCTCTCGCGGTGCACGCAGATGGCGCGGGCCACGTGGTAGAAGCCGTCGAGCGAGCTGTCGTGGAGCCCGAGGCCGAGCGCCTTGGCGAGCGCGATCGCCTCCTGCGCGCCGACCTTCACCTTGCGGGCGCGCAGCTCGTAGAGGAAGGGGATGAACGCGGCGCTCATCGCGAGAAGCCGACCCCGCAGCGCGCGTCACCGAGCGTGCGCGCCTGCATGTCGTATTCGCCGAGCGGGACGGCCGCGGGCATGACGATCGCGCCGTCGTAGGCCCCGCGCTCGTCGGTCGCGAGCTGACCGATCGCGAGATCGCCCTGGGTGCGGCTGTGGAGGACGATCTCGACGGTGACGTGCCCGCACGGCTCGCCCTCGGCGGCGACGGTGCCGCGAACCTTGAAGGGGGCGCCGCGGTGCGCGTCGGAGCCGAGCAGCGCCATGGTGAGGATGGAGGGGGTGCGCTCGTCGACCGACTGCGCGCCGTTCTTGCCGGGCTTGCCGCTCGAGCCGAAGCCGGTGGCGCCGGCGCCCCCGCTGCTCGCGGAGCCGGCGGCCGCGGCGCTCGAGGAGGCGGCGGGCGGCGGCGTGACGCTGCTTGCGCCGGAGGTGGCGGGCGTGGCGTTGGGCCCGGCGGCGCTCGCGTGGCGGGCGCGCTCGGCGAGGTCGTCGCCGCGGGTCGCGCCCTGCGGCCAGGAGAACGGATCGGGCGGCGGATCGTGGGGGACGTTGGTGGAGAGCGGATCGTGCAGGGTGCGCCCGGCGCCGCCGAGATCGATGCGCCGCCACAGACGACCGTCGTGGACCTCGACCCAGGCGTGCGCCTCGTTGACGACCATGCGTGTGGGCAGGCCGAGGTTCAGCGCCGTGACCATGAAGGCGAACGCGCGGTGGCGGCACACGCCCTTCTTCGACAGCGCGAGATCGAGATAGATGTCGCGCGACGAGGAGGGCGGGTCCTCCGACTCGCTGAACGAGCGGAAGTAGCTCACGAGCCTGGTGACGTCTTCACGCGGGCTCAGGCGGCGCGAGACGCCAAGCTTCGCCGCCACCTCGTTCGCGGCGCGCTGCACGTTGGGCGGGAGCGGCGGCGTGACAGGCAGGAGCTCGGCCCACGAGGGATTGCCGAAGTCGCCGCCGAACGCCATGCGCGGGATGGACATCTCCATCACGACGCGCGCGCGCACGCTCGACTCGGCCTCGATGAACCAGTTGTCGGCGCCGTCCCTCCACAGCTGGAAGCGCACGTCCTGGGTCCCGACCCCGGCGCGCGCCCGCAGCACGCGAGCGCCTGGCCCCACGCTCGGCACGCGGACCTTCTGGCCCGCGACGAGGTCGACCACCAGGTCCGCATAGAACTGCTCCTCGCTCGCGTCGGGCGCGGGCGCGGGGGCCACGGGCAGCGACACGGTGTGCGGGTCGCGCACCGAGAGCGTGTAGGCTGCATCGACTGTGTCGAACGCGCTGAGGCGCTTGAACGGCGCGGTGGAGGGCGAGAACGGATCGTCGTAGGGCAGGACGTCGGGGCGGCGGGTGTCGCGATCGGGATGGAACGACGTATCGCGCGCGTCCCCCGGTGGATGGTTGTAGGGGCTCTCGGCGGTGCCCACGGGCTTCGCGGGATCGGGCGCCGGCACGAGGCCGCGCGGCGTGTTGATGGCGGCCGGGATGTCGCCGTCGAGCGAGACCGCCAGCGCGACGTCCTCGCGCGCATCGGCGGGGATGGGCTCGTGCAGCACCGGCGCCGCGCCACGCCTCTGCGCGACCGCGGGCGGCGCCAGCAGGACGAGCACGAGGGGCAGGGTGAGGAGCCAGCGTCGCATCGGGAGAAGCTTACAGCTGACAGCTCACAGCTGACAGTCGGAGCGAGAGGAGAGACAGCTCGCCAAGCGCGACGGTTCCTGGCAACGTTTGGCTTTTTGGCTTTTGATCAGCGCACGGCGTTGCGGGAGGGCGGCTGCGCGCCGGGCGCATTCCAGCCGCCCGTCTCGTAGAAGTACTTGCCGTCACGCGCCGTGTAGACCGGCGCGTTCCACACGGCGCCGGGCGGCGGCGCATCCCAGTGGCCCGGGATCCACGCGTACTGCATCCCGGTCCAGTGCCAGTAGCCGCTGACCCAGACCGCCTGCGGGCCCGGCGCCGCGCCGCGATCCTCGCGCACCGGCGCAGGCGGCGGTCCGCTCACCACCACGCCGCGCGCCGGCGACTCGGCCTCGTTGACGACGCACGCGCCGGACGTCGCAGCAAGGCTCGCGAACACCGCGACCAGCGCGAGACCTCCCATCGACCCAAGCCTTCGCATCATCACGTACCCCCGGGATCCATCGGACCCTCCCAGCTTACGCCTCCGCGCCGGTTCTGCTTCCTGCTTGTCCAAAATCAAGCAATGACGGAATCTGCCGCAGCCCGCTTTTTGTCACGATCGCCCCGGCGACCGCGCGATGATTCGTGCCATGCCCGACAATACCAACGCGCTCGCGGTGACGTTGCAGACGCTCGACCCCGCCGTCTGGCGCCGTCTCGAGGGCGCGGGCTTCGACCCCGAGCACTTCCTCGGCCTGGCCGCGACCCTCCGCGAGGGCGACGCCGCGACCCGCCGGCGCACCCGCAACACGGTGAAGGGCACCGTCGAGCCGCCGCGCCCCGGCGAGCTCGCGAAGCTCCCGCGCGAAGGCACGCCCGAGCACGCGGCGCTGAAGGCGCGCGGCGAGGCGATCATGAAGGCGGGACAGCTCGCGTTCTGCACCATGGCCGGCGGCATGGCCACGCGCATGGGCGGCATCGTGAAGGCGCTCGCCGAGGTCATCCCCGGCCGCACGTTCCTGCAGATGCGCCTCGCCGAGAACCGCAGCGCCTCGCACGCCGCGGACCGCCCGGTGCCCCTCTGGCTCATGACCAGCGAGGCCACGCACGACGACATCGTCGCGGCGCTGAGGCAGGAGAGCGCCCCGCCCCAGGTCGCCGCGTTTCGCCAGAGCCTCTCGCTGCGGCTGAACCCCGACGGCTCGCTCTTCCGCGGCGACGACGGCCAGCCCAGCGAGCACGCCACGGGGCACGGCGACCTCGTCGATGCGCTGCGGCGCAGCAAGCTGCTCGACGCCTTCGTCAGGGCAGGCGGGAAATACGTGTGGATCACCAACGTCGACAACCTCGGCGCGTCCATCGATCCCGTGGTGCTCGGCCAGTTCGCGAACGCCGTCGACCAGGGGGTCGACGTGCAGTGTGAGGTCTGTCGCAAGGAAGGGGACAAGGGCGGCATCCCGGTCCACGCCGAGGGCAAGCTCCAGGTCCTCGAGGAGTTCCGCCTTCCCGAGGGGTTCGATCCCGCGACCGTCGACGTCTTCAACACCAACACGTTCCTGGTCCGGGCCGAGCCGCTGCTCCGCCAGCCGCTGTCCTGGACGTATTTCGAGGTCGAGAAGAAGGTCGACGGCCGCCCGGCCATCCAGTTCGAGCGCCTTCTGCAGGAGATCACCGCCCAGATGCCCTCGACGTACCTCGAGGTGTCCCGCGACGGGGCGACCTCGCGGTTCCTCCCGGTCAAGGATTTCGACGAGCTGGCGAAGCGCCGCGCGAACATCGAGGTGGTCGCACGGGCCCGCGGCATGGTGTAACCTCGCCACCGGTTTCCCGTGAAGTTCGAGGTCGTCCACGAGTTCGACATTCCCCTCGATGCCCTGGAGCTCGCGGTCATCTCCCCGAACCTGTTCCAGGAGCTGTCGAAGAGGCTTCACGGCATCGAGAGCGTGTCGCAGAAAGAGCATCTCCTCACGGAGGCGCGCCTC
>JAYTBL010000085.1:0-2143 GCA_043736975.1 Polyangiaceae bacterium | reverse complement strand
CGGTGCGCATCCTCGTTTTTCTCCTCGTCAGCGGGCTCGTTCACTGGCTCGCGGCGCGGTGGCTGCTCTCGACGTTTGCGCAGCCCGTGGGCGCCGGGAAGCGAAGGCTCGTCTTCCGCGTCGCGGCGGGGCTCACCGTCCTGCTCGCAGGGATGCGCGTCCTCGCTTCGCTGCACGACACGCAAGCCATGCGCGTGGCGCTCGGCGTCGTGATGCTGGAGCTCGCGGTGGTGATGCTCGGGCTGCTGCCGCTCGGGATCCTCACGCTCATCCTCCACTCCGCGCAGCGCGTCGCCGATCGCATCGCCACGGCGCCGGCCCCTGCCCCTGCCCCGCCGCCTCGAGGCCTGGTCACGCGGCGGCAAGCCATCGAGCGCGTCGCCGGCGTCTCGGTCTTCGGCGCGACGTCGGTGGCGCTCGGTTGGGGGATCGTCCGCGGGCGCCACGCGTTCGCGCTCGAGGAGGTGGTGGTCCGCGTGAAGGGCTGGCCGCGCGTGCTCGACGGCTACACCATCGCGCAGGTCTCCGACGTACACGTGGGCACCTTCGTGGGAGATCGCGAGCTCGACGAAGGCTTCGAGCTCGTCACCAAGATCCGCCCCGACCTCGTGGTGGCCACCGGCGATCTCGTCGACTTCGAGTCGCACGTCATCGGCCAGCTCGCGCAGCGCCTCCTCCGCATCGAGGCGCGCGACGGCGCCTGCGCCATCCTCGGCAACCACGATCACTACGCGGGCCCGGGAGAGGTCGCGCGGATCCTGCGCGCCTCCGGCGTGCGCGTGCTCAGCAACGAGTCGGTGGTGCTGCGCCCCGGCGACGGCGGCGGCTTCGCGCTCCTCGGCGTCGACGACCTCCATGGACGCACGCGCGGCGTGGACGGCTTCCGCGGGCCCGACCTCAGCGCCGCGCTGCGCGGGGTGGCGCCGCACCTGCCGCGCATCCTGCTCGCGCACCAGCCGAAGTACCTCGAGGAGTCCTCGGGCCGCGTGGCGTTGCAGCTGAGCGGGCACACGCACGGCGGGCAGATCAACCCTGGCTTCCGTCCCGCCGACCTCCTGATGAAGTACGTCGCCGGCCGCTACCAGCGCGGCGAGACCACGCTCTACGTGAACCGCGGCTTCGGCGTGGCGGGCCCGCCCGCGCGCGTCGGCGCGCCGCCCGAGGTCACGAAGGTGGTCCTCGTCGCGGGCTGAGGGCACGTGGGTCGGAGATCGTCGACGCTGCCGAGTGGCCCCACGGTGTCATTTCGTATCAGCTGCGGGCGGCGCGGCGCGTGCGCAAAATGACGGCATGCGCATCTCCGCTTCCCTCACCTTGATCTCGCTCCTCGCGGGCTTCGCCGCCGTCGCCGCCACCGCCTGCGACCTCTCGAGCGGCAGCTCCTGCAGGGCGTACGACGGCTGTTACCCTGACTACGGAGGCTCGGGCGGCTTCTACGGGCCGACCCCCGGTGCCGGGCAGCCCACCGCACCCACCTCACCATGCACCGAGACGTTCACGGCGACCTTCGCGGTGCCGGAGCAGAGCGGCGACTGCCAGCTGGCCCTCGGCGTGGGCAGGGACTACCTCGAAGGCGCTTTCTACGGCAGCCAGGCAGCGACGTACTTCTTCGCGCAGCCGGTCACGGGCGAGACCACCGTGCCTTGCGAGGTGATCGACGGACCGCCCTTGGGCCGGTGCGCTCGCGAGGGTAACCTCGTGGTCCTGGCGAGCACGAGCCTCGCCGACGTGACCAGCCTGCGCGCCGAGCTCGCGGTCACCAGCTCCGCGACCACGTTCGAGGCGTTACTGACGTGCGCGCGGATCGCCGTGCCGCAGAAGCGGACCATCTCCTTCGGCTGCGCGGCCCCCACCCTCGCGACGCCGACGCCGACGCCGACGGACGGGGACAGCGACGCCGGCGCCGATGCTGGCTCGGACGCGGACGACGGCGGAGGCGACGCCGAGGCCGAGGCCGCCTGCCCCGGCCTCCTGCACGGAGACGTCAGCCCTTCGGGACCGGGTGCACCATGAAGTCGATCGCCGGATAGCCGCTGCGCGAGGCGGTCAGCACGACGCTCTTCACCACATGCGCGGGCACGTCACCGTCGATGGCGAGGAGGACGTGGGCGTTCGGCGTGGCGCTGGGCCGCAGGAGCTTGGC
>JAYTBL010000084.1:0-12727 GCA_043736975.1 Polyangiaceae bacterium | reverse complement strand
CAGTTTCGGGGTCGGGGCCCCGAAACCGGGGGTGAAGGTGCCGGAATTTACTTCCGGCACCGGGAGGGGGCAGAGCCCCCTGAGACAAGAGAAGAGGCTGGACGGCGAATGCCGGCCAGACTCTGAGAAGGTGTCGAGCAGGCTCCGAGCGTGCCTCTCGTTACTTCACATCCGAGGGGCCGACCGTGTTGCGTCGCGACCACATCGAGGCGACGATCGAGCCCACGAGGATCACGGCGATCACCGCCAGCGACACCCCGATTGGCACCTTGATCACGCTGACGAGCACCATCTTGGCGCCGACGAAGAGGAGCACCAGCGCCAGGCCGATCTTGAGAAGGTGGAACTTCTCGATGACGCGGGCGAGCAGCGAGTACAGCGATCGCAGGCCGAGGATCGCGAAGATGTTCGACGTGAAGACGATGAACGGGTCCTCCGTCACGGCGTAGACCGCCGGGATGGAGTCGATCGCGAACACCACATCGCTGAGCTCGACCGTGACGAGCGCGAGGAGGAGCGGAGTCGCGCGGCGCCGGCCACCCTCCATCACCGTGAAGCGCGCGCCGTGATAGTCCCTGGAGACGGGGAAGAGCCGCCGGACCAGGCGCACGATCTTGTTCTCCTCGGGGCTGGCCTCGTCGGAGGAGCTGTGCAGGAGCAATTTTGCGCCGGTCACGATCAGGAAGCCGCCGAAGATGTACATCAGCCAGTGAAAGCGCTGGAGCAGGGCGCCGCCGGCGAAGATGAAGGCGGCTCGCATTATCAGCGCTCCGAGGATGCCCCAGAAGAGCACGCGGTGCTGGAGGGCGGCGGGCACGGCGAACGCCGAGAAGATCACGATGAAGACGAAGAGGTTGTCGACGGCGAGCGCCTTCTCGAGGAGGTAACCCGTCGCGAACTCGAGCGCCCGCTCCCGCCCGAACCACCAGTAGACCAGCCCGCCGAAGACCGCTGCGAGCGCGATCCACACCGCGCTCCAGGTGGCTGCCTCCTTGACCCCGACCTCGTGCGCTTTGCGATGCAGCCCGAGATCGACGGCGAGCATGACCAGCACGAAGACGATGAACCCGCCCCAGAGCGCAGGGGAACCGATGGTCACGAAGGGCATGCCCGAGCGCTTACCACTGTGTCCACGCGCGTCCACGAAGAACGTGCGCGCCGAGCAGGGCCGATCTCCCTAGCGATGTCAGAAGATCGAGCAAGTGGGCCCGCACCGCTCCCCGCCCGTCGCCGGCCCTCGCGACCGCTCGAATCTGGAGACGCCCGAGAGTCGGAGCGATGAAGCACCGCTTTGATTTGATGTTTACAGCGAGCGTGAGCCCGCGAGATCAAGTGATGATCAGGTGATTCAGACCTGTTCTGGTTGCTTGTGTCGAGGGGTTGACAAGACAGGGGATCTGATGCCGTCGGGGGCAGAATTGCTGCTTCAAGCCATTCTTGGTTGACGCCTCATACCCGTCGTGCCGCATTCCACTGCCCGTGATCAGGGCCACTTGGTGAGGGACGTTGCACCGACCCAGGAGCGCGAGATTCGTCATCGACATTGCTCAATTTTCATGGATTTTGCGCGACTTCTTGCGATACTTTCTCGCTGTCAAGCCTGTCCTCGCGCGGCCCGATCGTTCGGATCCAGACCGGGGAGCAGGCCTGCCTGGCTTCACAAGAACCGGGCCAATCACGGTCCCTCTTGCTCGAGTGAGATTAACTCATGCGATATCCCGCGCGTCTGCTTTTGTGTGCGCTTGCGCTGACTCCCCTCACGCTCACCAGCGCTTGCGGTGGTGGTGGCAGTACTGCTGGAACCTCGAGCACCGAGGGGACGAGCGCAGGTGGTGCATCGTCAGGAACTGTAGGGACCGCAGGGACCGCAGGGACCGCAGGGGCCGCCCAACGACCACGGCGCGACGATGGCCCTGGGCTCGGGCTCGCTGCCGCACGAGATGGAGGCCCTCGAGCGCCAGCGCATTCTCGACGCGCTCGCTCGCTGCGGTGGCAACCAGACGCAGGCCGCCGAGATGCTCGGCATCTCGCGGCGGACGTTGCTGCGACGCCTCGACGAATACGCGGTTCCGCGGCCGCGGAAGTAACCTGCAGGTGCCCGAGGGGAGCGCGGCTGCCGCCGCTGGGCTGAAAGGCCTCACCCGGACGCGGCGCGGCCTCGCGCTCGCGGACGTCATCGTCGGCGTCGACGCCGTTCGCGTGAAGCACTTCGACGATCTCTACACCGCCCTCGACGCTCACCACCCGGAGGATGCGGTGAAGCTCGTGGTCTGCGGGGGGAGACCAAGGTCACCATCCCCATCGAGCTCGCAGCGCTCACCGCACCGGGGCTGATCTGATCTAGGATCCGCGCCGATGAAGATGCGCGCGCTCGCGGCGGTTGTCGGCCTCTCCGTGGTGCTCCTCACGTGCCCCGCGTGTCCCAAGGAGACGCCGAAGAGCGACGGCGACGGCGGCGCCGCGGCCGCCGGCGCCCGGCTCAAGATCGCCGTCATCCCCAAGGGCACGACCCACGAGTTCTGGAAGAGCGTGCACGCCGGCGCCGCCAAGGCGGCGAAGGAGGCCGACGTCGACATCGTCTGGAAGGGGCCGCTCAAGGAGGACGACCTCAAGGCGCAGGTCGACGTCGTGAGCACGTTCATCGCCCAAGGCGTGAGCGGGATCGTCCTCGCGCCGCTCAACGACATGGCGCTGCGCGCGCCCGTCAAGCAGGCTTCCGCGGCCAAGATCCCGGTCGTGGTGTTCGACTCCGATCTCCAGGGTGACGAGCACGTCAGCTTCGTCGCTACCGACAACGTCGCCGCCGGCAAGATCGCCGGTGAGGCGTTGACCAGGATGGTCGGCGACAAGGGCAACGTCGTCGTGATGCGCTACCAGGAGGGCTCGGCGAGCACCGCGAACCGCGAGAAGGGCTTCCTCGACGCGCTGAAGGCGAAGCCGACCTTCAAGGTGGTCAGCGAAAACCAGTACGGCGGCGCCACGACCGAGAGCGCGTTCTCCAAGGGCGAGAGCCTGCTGCTCGCGCAGAAGGCGGAGACCGGCGCCGTGAACGGCCTCTTCACGCCCAACGAGTCGACGACGTTCGGGATGCTGCTCGCGCTGCGCAAGTCGAACCTCGCCAAGAAGATGAAGTTCGTCGGCTTCGACTCGTCGGAGAAGCTCGTGGGCGCGCTCCGGGAGGGAGACATCGACGGGCTGGTCGTGCAAAACCCGTTCAACATGGGCTACCTCGCGGTCAAGACCATGGCCGACCACCTCCGTGGCAAGAAGGTGGACAGACGCATCGACACCGGCGCCCGCCTCGTCACCAAGGAGAACCTCGAGGACCCGGCGGTGAAGGAGGTCATGCAACCCGATCTCAAGAAGTGGCTCGGCGAGTGATGCTCACGCTGACGGGGATCGAGAAGTCCTTCGGCCCCGTCGCGGTCCTGCGAGGGGTGGACCTCGAGCTGCGCGGAGGTGAGGTGCACGCCGTGCTCGGCGAGAACGGAGCGGGCAAGAGCACGCTCATGCGCATCGTCCTGGGCATCGAGCATGCGGAGCGCGGCGCGATGAGCCTCGGCGGTCAGCCGTATGGGCCGCGCGGGACCGCCGATGCACGAGCGCGCGGCGTGGTGATGGTCCCGCAGGAGCGGACGCTCTGCCCGCAGCTGACGGTGGCGGAGAACGTGGTGCTCGGGATCGAGCCCGCGGGGCCGGGCGGCCTCCTGAAGCGCGCCGTGGCGCGCCAGACGGCGCGGGCCGCGCTCGATCTCGTGGCCGGCGCCGGGCGCCTACCGCTGGAGGTGACCGCAGGGAGCCTTGGCGTCGCCGACCAGCAGCTCGTCGAGATCGCGCGCGCGCTCGCGCAGGGCGGCGCCGCCGACGCCGAAGGCATGCGGGCGAAGGTGCTGGTGCTCGACGAGCCCACCGCCAGCCTCGGCAAGGACGACGCCGATCGCCTCTTCGAGCGGGTGCTCGCGTTGAAGGAGGCCGGGCTCGCGATCGTGCTGGTCACGCACTTTCTCGGCGACGTGCGCGCGCATGCCGACCGCTACACGGTGCTCCGCGACGGCAAGGTGCAGGGCCACGGCGACGCGAGGACCGTCGCGCCCGAGCGCATCGTGCACGAGATGCTGGGGCGCGAGCTGGAGACGGCGCGCGTCGAGGCGGGCGCGACCCGAGTTGCGGGCGACACCAGCGCCGCCAGAGAGACCCTCCTCGAGGTGCGGAACGTGGGAGGCGTCGAGAAGCCGAACGCCGCGTCGTTCGTGCTGAGGCGCGGCGAGATCCTGGGCATCGCGGGGCTGGTGGGCGCGGGGCGCACCGAGCTGCTGCGCGCCATCCTGGGGCTCGATCCGGTGCGGGCGGGCGAGGTGAAGCTCACGGCACCCAGGGGGATCGGCCTCCTCAGCGAGGACCGCGGTGGCGAAGGCCTGATGCTCGGGCGCTCGATCGCCGACAACATCGAGCTATCGAGGCGCGGCGGCTTCGTGGTGCGGCCGAGCGAGGTCCACGCCGAGGGGGCGCGATGGATCGCGCAGCTCGGCATTCGCGCGCGCGGGCCCGATCAGCGCGCCAGCGACCTCTCCGGCGGCAACCAGCAAAAGGTGCAGATCGCACGTTTGCTGCGCGAGGACTACGATGTGCTCCTGGTCGACGAGCCGACCCGTGGTATCGACGTCGCGAGCAAGGCGCAGGTGCTCGGGCTGCTCCGCGAGCTCGCGAGCAAGGGCAAGGGCGTGGTGCTCGTCTCGAGCCAGCTCGACGAGCTCGTCACCACCTGCGACCGCATCGCGGTCCTGCGCCGCGGCCAGCTGGGCGAGCCTCGGCCAGCGAACCAGTGGGACGAGCGGAGCCTGCTCCTCGAGGCCGCGTCGTGAGCGCCGTCGCCGCGCCGCGCTCGAAGCGACCGGCGTGGCTGGGCCCGCTGCTGGCGCTCCTGGTGGTCTACGCGATCTTCGCGGTGATCACGCCCGAGCACTCGTTCCTGCGCACGCAGAACCTGCTCACGATGAGCCGCCAGACCGTGGTGGTGGCGATCTGCGCGCTGGGGATGACGCTCGTCATCGTGACCGGCGGGATCGATCTGTCGACGGGCTCACTCGTCGCGCTCACCACGGTGATCGTGGCGAAGCTCCTCAAGGGCGGCTCGAGCCCGGTCGTGGCCATCACCGTGGCGCTGGCGGTCGCGGCGGGGGTCGGGGCGGTGGTCGGCACGTTCGTGGGGCGGCTGCGCATGATGCCGTTCGTCGTCACGCTGGGCGCGATGACCGCGCTGCGTGGGGCGGCGAAGGGGCTCGCCTCGGAGCAGAAGATCGACTGCGATCCGCGCGGGCTCGATCACCTGCTCGAGGCCTCGCTCTCGGCGCCGGGCATCTGGGTCGCGCTCGCGCTCGCCATCCTGGTGGCCGCGCTGCTCGACTACACGCGCTTCGGGCGCCACGTGCTGGCGGTCGGCTCCAACGAGGCGGCGGCAAAGCTCGTGGGGATCGACGCCGCCAGGGTGAAGATGATCGTCTATGCGCTCTCCAGCCTGCTCGTGGGCGTCGCGGGGGTGATGGAGTTCTCGACGCTCACCGTGGGCGACCCGACCGACTCGGCCGGGCTCGAGCTCGAGGTGATCGCGGCGGTGGTGATCGGCGGCGCGCCGCTGGCGGGCGGCGAAGGGAGCATCGTCGGCTCGGTGTTCGGGGCGCTGCTCATGACCGTCATCCGCACGGGCGCGGTGCACATGGGGATGCCGAGCTGGGTGCAGGAGATCGTGACCGGCATCATCATCTTCGTGGCGGTCGCCATCGACCGCGCCCGCCGGCCCAAGGCGCGCGCCTGAACGAGCCTCGCTCTCGCTCTCGTCCGTCGTACGTGCAGTGAGCTAGGCTGGCGAGCCTCACCTCGAACAAGGAGAATGTCATGCGGCTCAAGGACAAGATCGCGCTCGTCACCGGTGCCAGCCGCGGGATCGGGCGCGCCAGCTGTCTCGCGCTCGCGCGCGAGGGCGCCACGATCGTCGGTACCGCGCGCACGCACAAGGACCTCGAGAGCCTCGAGAAGGAGCTCGCGGCGATCGGCGCAAAGGCGAAGACGTTCGCGTGCGACGTGACCAAGTCAGCCGAGGTCGCCGCCTGCGTGAAGCAGGCGGTCACCGACCTCGGTCGCATCGACATCCTCGTGAACAACGCCGGCATCGGCGGCTACCGCCCGTTCCTCGAGTGGAGCGAGGACGACTACGACAAGATCATGGAGACGAACGCGAAGTCCACGTGGCTCTTCTGCAAGGAGGTCATCCCCCAGCTACTGAAGCAGGGCGGCGGCAACATCGTCAACGTCGCGAGCGTGGCGGGCCTCGCGGGCTACCCGAACGAGGGCATCTACTGCATGTCGAAGTTCGCGCAGGTCGCGCTCTCGCAGTCGCTGGACCGCGAGTTCTACGACCGGAACATCAAGGTCAGCCTGGTGTGCCCCGGCGGGGTGGAGACGCACTTCGCGCTGGGCGACGGGCGGACGCCGGACGGCGCGAACATGAAGGGCTTCTCGACCGCGGAGGACGTCGCCGAGGCGGTGGTCCTTGCTGTCCTCCCGCGCGAGCGCTCGCGCATCGTGAACATCATCATGCGCCCCATGAACGAACAGACCTGAGCCGCTGATTGCCCTGCTCCGCCGGCCGAGCTCTAAATGACCGGCCACGATTCGGAGACGAATCGAGGCCGGCCACTTAGCTTTTACCCTGGTGGGGCTCCGCCCCTCCGCCACTCCGTGGCGGAACCACCCCGGTTCGCCTTCGGCGACCGTCGTGTGAGCACGACGACGAGAAGGCGGCGATTCACGTCTGGTCCGTGCGTGAGCACGGGTCGCCCAGGGCCGGTCACTTAAGGCGGGAGGCGGGCGATTTCTAGCTCGATCACGCGGCGGACGATGGCGATCGCGCATGCGTACGTCGCATCGACACCGAAGAAGCTCAGGCTCTTCGAGAGCAGCGACTGGCGGCGCGAGTAGGGCGTGTCCGACGCGTAGTGCACGATGCCCACGTCGAACGGCGTGTGCGCCGAGAGGTGCACGACCTCGTCGGTGGGCACACGTCGCGGGTTCACGAGCTCGTAGGTGGCGCCGAGGAACGGACCGGCCTCCATTTCGAGCACCGTGTAGCCGCTCGAGTAGAACGCATCCATGTACTCCTTGTTCTGGAGGAATGCGCTGCGCACCGTGACCGCCTTCTGGTTGTCGAAGACGCTGCCATGGCGGAGATACGGCGCGACGTCGCGCGCGGTGAACGCGTTCTTGAAGAGGAACGTGTTCTTCGAGTGCTCGTCGTAGACGTTGCCGCTCAGCATCACGTCGCCGACGCGCCCGTTGAGGGTCGCCGCCTTGCCCATGATGTAGATGCCGCGCAGCTCGCCGACGCCTTGTCCGAGGCGCGAAAGCAGGTGGTACGCGGCCATGCCGAGCGGGTAGTCGATGTTGACCAGCACGGCGTCGCTCCTCTTGAGGCGCTCGATGCCGGGCATCTTGAGGCGAGGATCGAGCAGCTCGGGATCGAGGTCCTTGAGGTGGGCGATCTGCGCGTCGACATCGATGTGCCCCGGCTCCGACAAATGCACCAGGCCCTTCGAGGCCTCGTAGGCACGCACCTCGTTCATCTTCGTGGTGCCGGGAGCGGAGTGGATGTAGCTGCGCAGCAGGTAGTAGAGGACCGGCGCGAGCTGCGTGGAGTCGCCCTGCGCCGCGAGGCGCGCCACCTCGTCCCCGAGCCCCTCGGGATCGCGCAGACGAGCCCAGGCCACGATCTCCTCCGAGTGCGAGCGCGCATAGCCGCCCACGAGGTTCGCGAGCGCGTGCGTGTTCGAGGAGACGAAGTACACCGGTGGTCGCCGCGGCTCGGTCGGCTTGATGTACGCGGGCTCGATGCCGCTCCACCACCGCTGCGCCGCGCGCTGGTACTGCGAGTACGACGACGCGAGCATGCGGATCCGCAGATCGAGCGGGCGATCGTAGAGCGCACGTCCACCGCGCTCGAGCCGCGCGGGCCCGAAGGCGTCGAGGAGCTTCCGGGCGTCGGCCACCGGCACGCCGAGCGCCGCCGCGAGCGCGACGGGATCCTTGGTGGCCTCGACCATCGCCTCCGGCGAGGGCGCCGCGCGGCGGAGGCGGCCGTGGATCTTGTTCCACTCGATCTGGTACGCAGTGACGATCGGTACCAGGTCGTCGATGTCGCTCGCGCTCGCGATGAACACCGCGAGCTTGCCGTTACCGTCGACGCGCAGCGGCCGCCGGCGTCCGCGGGTCTTTGCGATCTTCCAGCGCCGTACGTCGTACCCCGCCGCTTCGAACAGCTCGTGCGACTGCCCGAGGATGATGAAGTCGGTGTCCGGCATATCGTCGGGGAGCCGCGCCGCCGCGTAGGCGAAGGCGGAGAGGTCGGGCTCGTCGTCGAGGGCGCCGGCGTGCAGGCTCGAGCCGCTGTAGCCGTGCGCCTCCTCGAACGCGCGCACCCGCACTTCGCCCGACGATCGCAGGAGCGAGTAGTAGGTCGAGATGTAGAGGTTGATCTCCTCTGATTCCGGCTCGGGCGGGCTCCGCAACATCGCGCGGAATCATACCTCAAGCGCGAGCCGGCGCATGGCGGCATGGACCTGCCCGTCGTGTTCCTCTGAGCGTATCCTCTCCAGCTGTGGAGACCTCCTACGCCCTCGTCGAGCTGGCGACCGAGCCGAATCGCGCGCCGATCGTCACCGTTCCGCGCCACTACAACGCGGCGGTCGACTTCATCCACCGTCACGTCGCGCAGGGGCGAGGGGACCGCGCCGCGTTCATCGAGGACGATCGCACCACCACCTACGCCGCGCTCGCCGACCTGACGGCGCGCGCGGCGTCGGCGATCCGCGGCCTCGGCGTGCTGCCCGAGCAGCGCGTGATGCTTTGCCTGCACGACACCGTGGACTTCGTGGCGCTCTTCTTCGGTGCGATCCGCGCTGGCGCGGTCGCGGTGCCCGTCAACACGCTGCTCACCACCGCAGACTACGCGTTCATGCTGGCGGACAGCCGCGCGCGCGTGCTGTTCGTGAGCGACGCGCTGCTCGACAAGGTGGCGCCAGCGGTGACGAGCATGGCGAAGCCGCCGCGCGTGGTGGTGGTGAGGTCGCCGGTGAAGGGAGACCAGGGATCGGAGAGCGGCGCGCCGCCGAGCCTCGGCTCGACGCGCGTCTCGCGGACCGTCGCGCATCTCGAGCTCGCCGCGCTCCTGCAGGCCAGCCAACCGATGGTCGAGGCGGAGCCGACCAGCGCGGACGACGTCGCCTTCTGGCTCTACTCGTCGGGCTCCACCGGCGCGCCCAAGGGCGCGGTGCACCTGCACTCTCACCTCGTGCAGACCGCCGCGCTCTACGGGCGCGGCGTGCTGGGCATGCGCGAGGACGACGTCATGTTCTCCGCCGCCAAGCTGTTCTTCGCGTACGGCCTCGGCAACGCGATGACGTTCCCGCTCCACATCGGCGCGACGGCGGTGCTGATGGCCGAGCGCCCGACGCCAGCTTCGGTGATGCGCACGCTGGAGAAGCACCAGCCCACCATCTTTTGCGGGGTGCCAACGCTCTTTGCGGCGATGCTCGCACACAGCGCGACCAAGGACAGCCTGGCCTCACCGAAGCTGCGCGCCAGCATCTCGGCCGGCGAGGCCCTCCCCAAGCACACCGGCGAGACGTGGACGGCGCGCTTCGGAACCGACATCCTCGACGGCCTCGGCTCCACGGAGATGCTCCACATCTTCCTCTCGAACCGCCCCCGCGACGTGCGCTACGGCACCTCCGGCAAGCCGGTCCCGGGCTATGCGCTGAGGCTCCTCGACGACAACGGCATGCCGACGCCCGACGGCGAGGAGGGCTCGCTCTGGGTGAGCGGCCCTTCGAGCTGCGTCATGTACTGGAACCAGCGGGAGAAGAGCCTCGGCTCTTTCCATGGTCCGTGGACGCGCACCGGCGATCGCTACGTGCGCGACGACGAGGGCTACTACACCTACGCCGGCCGGGCCGACGACATGCTCAAGGTCGGCGGCATCTGGGTCTCCCCGTTCGAGGTGGAGAGCGCGCTCTCCGAGCATGACGCAGTCATCGAGGCGGCGGTGGTCGGCCATCCGGACGGCGAAGGGCTGATCAAGCCGCGCGCCTTCGTGGTGCTCGCGGAGGGGCGTGATGGCTCCGAGGCGCTCGTCGCCGAGCTTCAGGTGTTCGTGAAGGCGAAGCTTGCACTCTACAAGTATCCCCGCTGGATCGAGTTCCGCAGCGCGCTACCCAAGACCGCCACCGGCAAGATCCAGCGCTTCAAGCTGCGCGCATGAAGTCGCCCGACGAAACCAGCTCGCCTCCGGGCCTCGAGCCCGGGCAGACGATCGCCGGCAAGTTCCGGATCGCTCTCGGCGCCGCTGCGTACATGGACGGCAGCGTGCTCTTCGCAGAGAGCCTCGCCGGCGGCGGCTGACGCCGACAAGGACAACGTGGTCACGCTCGACGAGCTGGGGGCGGTCACGCTCGACGATCTGCGGAGAGGGAGTGCGGGAGGCACCTCGACGGCGGCAGCTACGAGTCCTGGAGGGCCTCTTCCACCAGCGCGCGTGTCTCCGCGAGGCGGCGGCGCTCCTCGTCCGAGCGCTCCTTCGCGGGGCGCGCCGGGCCGAGCGCTGCGAGGTCGTCGTCGGGCTTCTTCGTCGCCAGGATCCGCGAGAGGAAGCCCTTCTTCTCCTCGATCGTGAAGATGCCGTCAGCGAGGGCCTCCGGATCCTTGGCGAGGGTCTTCACCAGCTTCGGCTGCCCGTCGACCCAGTCGAGCGCGAGGTCGAAGGCCTCGCGCTGCGTGACGGCGAGATGGCGGCGCACCGAGCTCGGCTTGCGATCCGTCACCCGCACGAACAGCGCGTTCGCCAGCGCGAGCTCCTCGACGCCCAGGAACGTGCCCTGATGACGCTTCACGCCGCCGCAGCCCTTCTTGTAGAGCGCCGCGCCGTTCAGCAGGATCACGCCGAGCCCGCACGCGACCGCGGTGAGCTCGGAGAGGGCTCCTTCGACGCGCGGATCGACCTCCTCGTCGGCCTCGAACAGCACCAGGCGACCCATCGAGCGCGCGAGCGAGGCGGTGAGGAGCTTCGGCTCGCCGACGTCACCCGTCGCGAGCACCACCGCGTAGCCGTCGGGCGTCTCGACCGCGCCGCCCTTCATCGCCTGCTTGCCGCTCGACTTGTCGCCGGGCCCGCAGGCGCCGCTCCCGCAGCCCCCGCCGGCAGCGCTCTCCTCCGGCTCCACGAACGCCAGCTGAACCTCGAGGTCTTCGGCGAGCGGCGCGTAGCTCATCATCCGGCGCATCAGGCGCTCGATGGCGGCAGGCTCGACGGCGAATGGATCGGGGAAGTAGTCCCCGTTCGGCTCGACGAGATCGGGATCGGCGAGCACCTCTCCGTACTCGGCACGCAGATGCGCAAGATGCGCCACGATGGACCGGAGGGCGTCGTCGCTAAGCTCCATGGCTGTCCAGTCTAGCGCGGCGTAGGATGCTGGCCACCATGTCTTGCCGGATCGCGACCTTCAACCTCAAGGACTTCTTCCTGCCCCGGAACGACGCGGAGCGCAGCGTCGGCCCGGGAAAGCTCGTGAACCTGGCGGACAACCTGCGGCGCGCCAACGCGGACGTGGTGGCCCTCCAGGAGGTCGGCGAGGAGCAGCAGCTCGATCGGCTGGTGAAGGCGGTCCCCGAGCTCGGCTACGGCGCTCCCGTGGTGGGTACCACCGACAAGCGCGGCATCCGCTGCGCGATCCTCTCGCGCCTGCCCGTGCAGTGGTCGCAGGTCCACACCGCGAAGACGCTCCCGTTCCCGCGGTTCCTCGAGGGCGACGTCGATCCGTTCGCCGACCGCATCCCGCTGCGGCGCGGGGTGGTGCACGTGCGCGTCGAGGCGCCGGAGATCGGAGAGATCGACGTGCTCACCACCCACTTCAAATCGAACCTCCCGGTGCGCCAGCGCGCGAAGGACGGGCGCGAGATCGAGGACCTCACCACCCGTGCGCGCGCGGAGTCGGCGATGCGCAGCCTCGTGCAGCGCGCCGCCGAGGCCCTCTACGTTCGCGGTCTCGTCGACGACCTCATGAAGAGCTCGCCGGACCATGCGGTGTGCGTGCTCGGCGACCTGAACGACAGCTTCGATTCGCTCCCGGTGCGGATCGTGCGTGGCCACGGCGCGCCCAGCCACGACGCGCTCCGCGCCGCCGCCGAGCTCCTGCCCGCCGAGCAGCGCTTCTCGTGCTTCCACGGCAACGAGAAGACGTTGATCGATCACATCCTCGTGTCCGAGCGGCTCTTCGGCTTCGCCAAGCGCTACGAGATCTTCAACGAGGCGCTTCGCTACCACGGCCCCCACATCGAGCCGATCGCCCCGACCGAGGACAGCGATCACGCGCTGTGTGTCGCCACGTTCGGCAGCTGAGCGTCAGCGGCGCAGCGCGAAGAGCTGCTCGTCCGGGTCGCCGCGGCCCGTGACGATGCCGCGGATGATCTGCGCGGCGAGCATCGAGAACGTGATCCCGTTGCCGCCGTAGCCGAGCACCGCCAGCGAGCGCCGCTTGCCGGGGACGCGCCCGATCGAGGGCGTCCCCGAGTCGCTGGCGCCGAAGCTGCCGGTCCAGTGGTAGTCGGCCTCGGGGTGCACGTCGGGGAACATGGCGTGGAGCTTGCGCTCGAGCGTCCTCGTCTTGCGGGCGGAGAGCGCGTC
>JAYTBL010000083.1:0-5561 GCA_043736975.1 Polyangiaceae bacterium | reverse complement strand
GGACTTCGTCCCCCTCATCGGCTTCGCCGACGAGCCTCCCCAACTCGCCTTCGGCGACCCGTGCTCACGCACGGACCAGACGTGAATCGCCGCCTTCTCGTCGTGCTCGCACGACGGTCGCCGAAGGCGAACCGGGGTGGTTCCGCCACGGAGCGGCGGAGGGGTCATTTAGCGCGCCCAGCGCTGCCACTCCTCCTCGTAGTAGCGGACCAGCATCTGGTTGTTGAGGCGGTTCACCTCGACCGGGACCGGCCCCATGTCGGGCGCGAGGTCGAAGAGCGAGGCGAGCGTGGGGGCGGTCAGGTAGCGGAGGCCAGGCGGCACGGTGGTGGGCAGCGGAAGCTCGGAGCGCCCCGCGAGCACGAAGCCCCATTCGCCGAACGAGGGTACGAGCGCGTGGTAGGGACGCGCGGCGAAGCCGGCGGCCTCGATCGATCGCACCACGCACCAGAAGGAGCGGCGCGCCACCAGGGGCGAGGTGCTCTGGACCGCGATCACGCCGTCGTCGGCGACGCGCTCGCGGAGCAGCTTGTAGAAGCGCACCGTGTAGAGCTTGCCGAGCGCAAAATTGTTGGGGTCGGGGAAGTCGACGATCACCACGTCGAACTTCTTCGGGATGTCGGGGTGGTCCTCGGTGATCCAGACCATGGCGTCGTCGTTGATGACGCGCACCCGGGGATCGAAGAACGAGCGACCGTTGAGATCGCGCAGGAGCGGCAGCTCGCGCGCGAGGTCGGTCATCCCCTGATCGAGGTCGACGAGCGTGACCGATTGCACCTCGGGGTGGCGGAGGATCTCGCGCACCGCGAGGCCGTCGCCCCCACCCAGGACGAGCACGTTCGCGGCGCGCTTGGCGACGCCGAACGCGGGATGCACGAGGGCCTCGTGGTAGCGGTACTCGTCGATCGACGCAAACTGCAGGTTGCCGTCGAGGAAGAGGCTGACGCCGCTCCGCGCCTGCGTGATGACGATGCGCTGGTACTGCGTCTGCTTGGTGAAGGCGACGGGGTGGAGGAGCAGCGCCTCGTCGGCCACCATGACGATCTTCTGCGATGCGGCGAGCGTGCCGAACAGGATCGCGAGCGCGACGCCGGCGCGGATGCGCAGGGGGCGCGCCTCGAGCGAGGAGCCGAGCACCCACGTCCCCCACAGCGCCGAGATCACGCCCAGCACACCGAACACGATGCCGGTGCGCAGGATGCCGAGGTTCGGGAGCAGCAGCAGCGCGAAGAGGAGCGCGCCCACCAGCGCGCCCACGTAGTCGAGCGAGAGCACGCGCGGCACGACGTCCTTGAAGGCTACGCGCCGCTTCATGACGCGCATGAGCAGCGGAAGCTCCGCGCCCACCAGCACGCCCGTCACCGCGACGAGCACATACAGGACGAGCCGCACGTGCGAGGTGGTGGAGAACGTGAGGTAGAGGATGGGGCCGCCGAGCCCGCCCACGAACGAGGCCGCGATCTGGCAGTCGATGAAGCGCTCGGCGGTGCGCTCCTCGACATACTTCGATAGCCAGGCGCCGACTCCCATCGCCGACAGGTGCACACCGATGATGGTGGAGAGCTGGGTGACCGAGTCGCCGAGGAGGTACGTCGAGACCGCGCCCGCCACGAGCTCGTAGACCAGGCCGCAGATCGCCACGAGCACGACCGTGACGTAGAGGAGGAGCTCACCCACGGCGGGCGCGGATCACTTCCCGCCGAAGCCGCCGCTCGAGCTGCCGCCCACGCCCCGCACGCCGCCGCTGCTGCTCGATCCACCGCTCGCGCACGCGCCGCAGGCCGCCATCGCGAAGACCAGGAACACGATGAGGACGATGGCGATGATGAGCCCCGAGGAGATGCCGCTGCTGGGCGCCGCATACGCGCCACCACCGAAGGCCGCGGGATCGGGCACGCCGTACGCCGTGGACTTGGGCTGGTATCCGAACGCCTGCGTGATGATCGCGGTGTTCACGATCACGCCGTGCGACCAGCTGATCTCGGTGCTGGTCTTCTCCGAGCTGATGAGCTCGCGCCCGTGCTCGAAGTCCTCCGCCCAGACCTGCTCGCCGACCTCCACCTTCCAGTAGAACTCACCGAGCACGAAGTCGACGCGCGCCTGCTGCTGGTTGCGCTTCCGGAAATGGACGTTGTTCATCCGCACGAACAGGGGCGCGCGGCTGGCGTCGATGTCGCCCGCGGCGAGTGGGGTGATGAGGTAGAAGTTCCCCTCGTCGAAGACCAGCCAGCGGTAGCCGTGCTGCACGTTGTAGAGCAGGTACTCCTGCCAGCCGAACCACTCGTCGCCGCCGGGCGCGCCGGTGGAGCGCTCGACGTAGCCGAGGACCATCCACTCCACGTTGGACAGGCCGCGCGCGTCGGGCACGGGCAGGACGCCCTTGCGACCGAGCTCGATGCTGGGCTGCTGCCGCGCGGCGCCCTGGCGCGCGACGACCTGCTGGAGCTTGACGTCGGTGATGGCGTTGCAGTGGACGCACGCCGCGCGCTCGGTGCCGGCAGCGAGGACCGGCAGGGGCGCGCCGCAGCTGCCGCAGGTGATGGCCTTGGTGGCGATCTTCGCGACCGGGCGATCCCCTCCCCGCTCGCGGATCTGGAACTCGGCGAACGAGGTCTGGACGCCGACGTAGACGCGGGGGGCGGTGGTCCCGTCGCCGTAGTCGATCGACGCCCAGCCGCCGCCGGCCGCCGAGAGATCGACGAAGAACCGCCTCGTGCCCGGCGAGGCGGCGAACGGGAGCTCGCCCTCGCCCGAGAGGAACGTACCCTCGTTGCGCTCACCCACCACGAACGTGCCGTGCTGCCCGAACGGTACCTGCATCTGCGGGTGCAGCGACTGCAGCGGCGGCGCCGGTACCTGGACCTCGGTGACGACCTGCCAGAACCCCTGCGCCTCGCTGATCCAGGCGTTGTTCCGGCCGTCGAAGACCGCGTAGTACTCCTCCCAGGTCCCGCCCTGCGGGTGCTGCAGGACGAGGCGCCCCTCGATGCTGAAGCTGCGGCCGCGGAACGTGCCGCTGTCGCCCGGGGAGAGCGCGGCGTCGGAGAAGGTCACGTCGGCGACCCGGCCGAGGTTCCTCAGGTCGCGGTCGGTGCGGACGACGACGTGCTTGCAGTATTTGCAGACGAGCGACAGCGAGGCGCCGGCGCGGAACTCGATCGCCGAGCCGCAATTCGGGCAGGGTCCAGTCGCGACCGCCATCAAGGGCGAACATAGAAGCTTTTCGCTGCGGACGCGAGGGGGTAGCCTCAGCCTTGGGAGCTTCGATGACCGTCGGAACCGAATGGCTGGTGGACGCCCACGGCTGCCGCGCCGAGGCGCTGCGGGATCTGGCGCTCGTTCGCGGGCTGCTCGAGACGATCCTGACGCGCCTCGAGCTTCGGGTGGTGGGCGAAGGCGCGTGGCACAAATTCGGCGGCGAGGAGGGCGTCACCGGGGTGTACCTCCTCACCGAGTCGCATCTCTCGGTGCACACCTACCCCGAGCACCAGGTGGCCACGCTCAACCTCTATTGCTGCCGTCCGCGCCCCGATTTCCCCTGGAACGACGAGCTCGAACGTACGCTGGGCGCCACGCGGATCGACATCCGCATCGTCGATCGCGGTGCGAAATGAGCGCCGCGACCGAACACGAGGCGTCGACCGTCCTCACGCTCGGCGCGCGCGGCAAGCACCGCGGCGCGCCCTTCGTGCTCGCCGGCCGCACCTGCGTGCAGAGCGACACCGGCGGCCTGTGGAACGAGTGGACGCTGGCCTACGACGACGGCCGCCAGGCCTTCCTCGCCGAGACCGCCGCGAGCTTCACGCTGTTCTTCGAGCGGCCGATCGCGCCCGCGTACGACGCGCTCGCGGTCGGGCAGCCGCTCGGCACCGGCTTCGTGGTGGCGGAGCGCGGGCAGGCCCGGCGCATCGCGCGCTGGGGTGACGTGCCCGAGTCGCCCCGCACGTACCGCTACGCGGATCTCTCGAGCGCCAGCGGCGAGACCGCGACCATCGACTACGGCTCGGGGGAGCGCAGCGCGGTCGACGTCTTCGTGGGCACCAAGGTGCGACTCGCCGACCTGGGCCTCGAGCCGCGCCCCCAGCAGCGCCGCTTCCTGCCCGCCCCCGCCGGCCCCCAGCCCCGGGGCCTCGAGCTGTGGCTCGCGGTGGGCGACGCCGGCGAGCTCCCGATCGAGAGCGGCCGCGCCACGTTCCGCGTGATCGGCATCACCCACCGGAGTATCCGCATCGAGGGCGAGCGCTATACCTGGGAGGAGTACGTCCTCCACGCGCCCGAGGCCGGCGTGCGCTGGCTCGTCGTCTCGGACGGCCACTGGAACCTCGTGGAGAGCGTCGAGCCCGGGCAGGTCGAGGAGTCGGAGCGCGGCGCGAAGGCGTTCAACGAGGTCTACAAGCCGTGGTCGTCGGGCCGCGCGCGCCTCGAGTGGGCGACGGGCGAGCTGCCCTGGAGCGCCACGCTGGGCGACGTGGCCGTCGCGCGGGACTACGTGCGCGCGCCGTGGATGCTCTCTTGCGAGTCCACGGCGGACGAGATCACGTGGTCACGCGGGACGTACACCCCGACCGCCGTCGTGGCGCAGGCCTTCGGCAAGCGCCTCCTCCCCAAGCCCTCCGGCCGCGCGCCGAACCAGCCGAAGCCAACGAAACAGAGATGAGGAACGCCTGATGGATTCGATGATCAAGACGCTGGTCTCCGCGCTCTCCTTCAGCGCCCTCGGGATCATGCTCTTCGCGGTGGCCTTCCTCATCATCGTGAAGGTGACGCCGTTCTCGCTCCGCAAGGAGATCGAGGAGGACCAGAACACCGCGCTCGCGATCATCATCGCCTCGGTGATCCTCGGCATCGCGCTCATCGTGTCGGCCGCGATCCACGGGTGAACACCGGGGCTCTCCAGCGTCGCAAGCCGGCGACCGTCGAGCGGCTCCTGCTCGGCAACGTGCTGGTGGTCGCGGTCTGTGCGCTCGTCTACGAGCTGCTCTGCGGGACCCTCGCGAGCTACCTCCTCGGCGATGCCGTGCTGCAGTTCTCGCTGGTTCTCGGCACGTACCTGTTCGCGATGGGCGTCGGCGCGTGGCTCTCGAAGTTCCTCGAGGGGCGTGCGCCCGCGCGCTACGTGCAGGCCGAGCTGGCGCTCGCGCTGATCGGCGGCCTCTCGGCGCCGGGGCTGCTGCTCGCCGTCGCCGTGCACGTACCGCTACGACCCACGCTTTACGCGGTGGTGTTCGTGGTCGGCGCGCTGGTGGGTGTCGAGCTACCGTTGCTCGTCAAGATCCTGCGCACGCCGAGAGTGCACGAAGTCGCGGACGCCCTGCCCGCGCCGCGCTTCGGCGATCTCGTGGCACGTGCGTTGGCCTACGACTACGTGGGCGCGCTGGCGGCCTCGCTGCTCTTTCCGCTCGTGCTCGTGCCGCGTCTCGGGCTGGTGCGGACGTCGGTGGTCACCGGCGCCGTGAACGCGGTCGTCGCGCTCTCGGCGACGTTCGTGATCAAGGTCGAGCGGCCCGGCCTCGTGCGGCTCGCGGGCGCGGTGGTGCTGCTGGTGCTCGCGGTCACCTTCG
>JAYTBL010000082.1:0-5562 GCA_043736975.1 Polyangiaceae bacterium | reverse complement strand
TGTTCCTCGCCTATCTCGACGGCCGCGCCGGCGACGCCGACGCCGCGCGCGTGCTCACGCAGGGCATCCGCTATGCCGAGGCGAACGAGTTCACGTGGGACGTGCTCGGCGGTCGCCTCCTCCTCGCGAAGCTCCTCGCGCACCGCGGCGAGCTCGATGCCTCGCGGCTCGAGTACCAGAAGCTGCGCGAGCTGGCGCGCGCCGCGGGCAACCGCCTCGTCGCCGACGACTGCGCCGCGGCGCTCAAGTCGATGGGCGCGCCCCCCAGCCAGCCTCCCTCGCGGGGGTGAGGGCACCGTTCCATGCGTCCGGGCGAGGTCGGGCGTATACTGCGCTTTCGGATGCTGTCTTTGCGGTCCCACCTCCTGCCCTTGGGCCTCGTCCTCGCGCTCGCGCTCGCGCTCGCGCTCGCCCTCACGGGCTGCGATCGGCCGTTCGTGGGGCGCGACGGCACCGTCTCCTTTCAGGAGAAGGGCGGAAGCGGGCACGGCGCGTCGGTGCTCACCGCGAACGGGCTCGAGTACCGCGACAACGCCGACCTCCCCACGCCAGCGCTGCGGCGCAGCGCCGACGAGCCGTGGCGCGCGCCCATCGGCTTCATCCTGCCCAAGGACGGTAGGTTCACGCAGACCAGCCGGCCCACCGTGCTCGCTACCACCGGCCTCGCGATCGTGCTGCGCCCGAGCGACACGCGCCTCCCTTCGTGGGGCGGCGAGGTGCTGGTCCGCGTCGACATCATCGCGCCCGCGGCCGAGGGCACCGCGCGCTGGGGGGAGAACGTCGCCATCATCCTCGACGGCGACGGCCCCGACGCGCCCGAGCTGACCGATGCGGCGCTGGCGCAGCTCGCGGGTCGTGATCGCGTCGTCATCATCGATGCACGCACCGGCAAGACGGTCATCCCGATGATGCCCGCCTCCCATCGCTCGATGGCGATCGCGGCGCTGAAGAACCACATGCGCAACCGCACCGGCACGCGCGACATGGGCGCGGCCCTCCGCGCCGCCGCCGTCGCCATCGCTTCGCCGGAGATCACGCAGCGCATCCTGGTGCTCACCGAGTCGCCGATGAGCACCGCCGACGCGCAGGAGGTCTCGCGCCTCCAGCAGCGCGGGGTGCAGATCGGCGCCATCAAGACGCGCGGCGACGATCTCGAGGAGCGCATCGAGGCGCTCCGCACGCAGATCCCCCAGGCGGGGATGACCACCTTCCGCAACGTGCGTCTCACCTTCGAGGGCACGCCCGCGCCGTCGCACGTCCTCGAGGTGTCGGGCGGCGAGGCGCGCTGGCAGCTCGACGCTGGTGAGCTCGTGCTGGGCAACGTGCGCGCGGGCGAGGCGCGGACCGAGGTGGTGCGCGTCACCGTTCCGCCGTGGGTGGCCGGCGAGCAGTTCCGCTTCACCGTCACCGCGCACGTCGACGATCTCAACTGGGGCGGCCCTCGCGATTTCGCGGCCGAGGTCCCGTGCGTCTACGACGACGACATCGAGCGCATCGCGAAGTCGCGTCACGGCGACGTCATCGCCTACGCGTCGGCGATGGCCACGCTGCGGCGCCTCGACGAGGCGTTCGTGGGCGTCGACCTGAGCAAGGTGGGCGGGCTCCGCCGCATCGCCGAGCTGCACGCGAGCTCGATGAAGCTCCTCGCGCGCGACACCAAGGATTTCGCGATGCAGGAGCAGGCGGACCTGCTGGGCGCGCTCCTCGCAGCGACGCGCCCCGATACCAAGTAGCTCAGGTCGCGAACAGCCCGGCGCTCTCGAGCAGGCCGCCTCGCACGTCGTAGAGGCGCACGCGCGGGCGATCGTCGTCGTCGTCGACGGTGGCCGGCGCGCCGAAGATGCGCGCGCGCCCCGCGACGCCCTTGCCGAGATCGACGATGCGATCGACGACGCGGTGCAGGTGCCCGTGGAGCAGCTGGAGGCGTAGATTGTTCCTCAGCATGTCGAGCAGGTGCGTGTGCCCGCTCAGCCCGACCACCCATTCCGTGAGCGCGTTCTTGCGGCCCTCGAAGGGCGGATGGTGCATCACCAGCACGATCGACTTGTCGCGCAGCGCGGGGTCGTCGATGCGCGCCTGCACCGCGCGCGCCGCATCGTTCGTGAAGCTCCCGCCCGAGCGCATCATCGACTGGAAGAACGAGGTGTCGACCGGCAGCAGCGCCACCGACCCCCGCACCACCACCTTGCCGACCTCACCGGCGCTGGCCGAAGCGTAGCGCTTCAGCGGGCCCTCGAGCGCGCGCCGCCAGGCCGCGGCCGTCGTGTAGGCGTCGTGGTTGCCGGGCACCAGCGTCACGCCGTCCTCGGGCATGCGCGCCTCGTCGAGGAGGTTCGCGAAGTGCTCGAACTCCGAGGCGTCCCCCATCTCGGTGAGGTCGCCGCTGATCACGACGTGGTCGGCGCCGCTCCTCTTCGCCGCCTCGAGCCCGCGCAGCAGCTTCTTGGCTCGCGCGCGCGGGTCGACGGGCCGGCCGAGGCTGACGAACTTGGTCGCGAAGCGGTAGCGCGCGCTGGAGCGACGGTGATGGGGATCTAGCGTGTGGATGTCGGAGAGATGAGCGATACGAGCCATGAAGTGGCAGCCTCTGAAGTGGCGCAAAAGGAAATTCGCACCACCCCTATCCTGATTCGAAACCGACGCGCGTGCACGACCCCGCGCGAAGATCGCGGCGGCGGTGTGGGTGCATCACTGCCCGCGCTCCCCTCCGCAGCTCCCCAACCGCGGAGCGCCCAGCTACCGCTTCGCGAGCGCGGCCAGGAGCTTGGCGTGGATGCCGCCGAACGCGCCGTTCGAGAGGAGCGCGACCGTATCGCCGGGGCGCGCGTCCTTCACGATCGCCGCGAGGATGGCTTCTACGCTCGCTGCGGCGGTCGCCTTCTCGGCGCCTATGGCCTCGGCGAGGCGCGTCAGGTCGAGGCGCTCGGCCTCGGGGATGTTGGTGCGCCCGAGCGGCGCGAAGAGCACGCGATCGGCGACGCCGAAGGCGGGCACGTACTCCAGCTGGTGGAGCGCGCGGCAGGCGGTGGCGCTGCGCGGCTCGAAGACCGCCCACAGCTTTCCGCCCGGGTGCCGGGCGCGCAAGGCGTGGAGCGTCTCGTCGACCGCGGTGGGGTGGTGCGCGAAGTCGTCGTAGACGTTGATGCCGTCAGGGCGGCCCAGGAGATCCTGGCGGCGACGCACGCCCTTGAACGTGGCGAGCGCGGTGCGCGCCGCGGCCACGCCTACGCCAAAGCCCTCGGCGCAGGCCGCGATGGCGCCCACCGCGTTCCGGACGTTGTGCGCGCCGGGTACGTCGAGGGCGAAGCGCCCGCAGAAGGATCCGCCGGCATAGAGATCGAAGGGCTGCGCGCCGGTGACGGGGTCGGGGGCGACGATCGCGCCCTGCCAGGTCGGCGTGATCGTGCCGGTGTCATCGCCCTCGAGGCCGTAGAACACGGTCTTCGCCTCGGCGTGCTCGCCCACGATGCGGCGCACGCGGGCATCGCGTGCGTCACACACGATCACGCCGTCACCAGGGACGAGCGTGACGAGCTCCTCGAACTGCGCCTCGTAGATCTCGGTCGAGGGATAGATGTCGATGTGATCCTGCTCGATGCTGGTGATCATGACGACGTCGTTGGGGGAGACGCCGACGTAGTCGAAGAACTTCGGCTTCTTGTTCCAGAACACGGCGTCGTACTCGTCGCCCTCGACCACGAACGGCGCAGGCTTGGCGCTCGTGCCCTCGGTCCCGGTGACCAGCTTGCGCTTCGTCGAGCCGATGGCCGCGCCCGAAGGGAAGTTCTTGGGCAGCCCGCCGATGAAGAAGCCGGGCTCGAGGCCCGCCTCGTGGAGGATCCACGCGCACATCGACGAGGTGGTGGTCTTGCCGTGGGTGCCGGCGACGACGAACGCGCGGCGTCCCTCGAGAAACAGCTCGCGCAGCGTCGCGGACATGCTCGCCCGGTTCAGGCCGAGCTCCTCGGCGCGCTGCGCCTCGGCGTTGTCCTTGCGGATGGCGTTGCCGATCACCACGCGATCGAGATCAGCCGTGATGTGCGCGCCCTCGAAGCCGTTCAGGCAACGAATGCCCGCCGCTTCGAGCGCGGGGCCCATCGGCGGATCGAACGAGGTGTCCGAGCCGCTGACGTCATGCCCGGCGTCGCGCAAGAGGAGCGCGAGCTGACCCATACCCGTGCCTGCCACACCGACGAGATGAACGCGCACGCGCGAACTCTAGCGCGGGATCGCGCCCTAACCCTTGATGAACTTGAAGCCTTCGCCCTCGACGTCGACGCGGACCGTCGAGCCGTTTGGATAGCCGCCGGAGAGCAGCTCCTCGGCGAGCGGATCCTGCACCGCCTTGAGGATGGCGCGCTTCAGGGGGCGCGCGCCGAACGCCGGCTCGTAGCCGATGTCGACGAGGCGCATCTTGGCCGCCTCGGTGAGCTCCAGCTTCAGCTCGCGGTCGGCGACCAGCTTCTCGAGGCGCCGCAGCTGGATGTCCACGATGCCGCGGAGATCGGACTTCGAGAGGGGACGGAAGATGATGACGTCGTCGATGCGGTTCAGGAACTCCGGACGGAGGAAGTTCTTGAGCTCCTCGCGCAGCACGTCGCGCAGCGCGTCGCGGCCGTCCTCCGACTCGAAGAGCTTGGGGTCGGTCTCGAGGATGCGCTGCGAGCCGATGTTGCTGGTCATGATGACGACGGTGTTCGAGAAGTCGGCGGTGCGCCCGCGGCCGTCGGTGAGGCGTCCGTCGTCGAGGACCTGGAGGAGGAGGTTGAAGACGTCGGCGTGGGCCTTCTCGACCTCGTCGAACAGGAGCACGCTGTAGGGACGACGGCGGACCGCCTCGGTGAGGAACCCGCCCTCCTCGCTGTCGACGTAGCCCGGCGGCGCGCCGACGAGGCGCTGCGCCATGTGCTTCTCCATGAACTCGCTCATGTCGATGCGGGTCATGGATTGCTCGTCGTCGAAGAGGAACTCGGCGAGCGCCTTGGCGAGCTCGGTCTTTCCGACGCCGGAGGGCCCGAGGTAGAGGAAGCTGCCGATCGGCTTGCCGGGATCGCGGAGCCCGACGCGGCCGCGGCGGACCGCCTTGGAGACCGAGCGCACCGCCTCCATCTGACCCACCACCCGCGCGGAGAGGCGCTCCTCCATCTTGAGGAGCTTCTCGCTCTCGGCCTCGAGCATGCGAGACACGGGGATGCCAGTCCAGTCGCCGAGGACCTGCGCGACCGCCTCCTCGGTGACGATGCGCGAGATGCCCTCCTTGAGGCCAGCCTTCTCCACGGCGCCGTCCGCAGCGTCGAGCCGGCGGCGGACGTCGGGGATCTGCACGTGCTCCAGCTCGCCCAGCTTCGCGAAGTTCTGCTCCTTGCGCGCCGCCTCGAGCTGCGTCTGGAGCCTGGTCATCTCGTCCTTGAGCGCGGCCTGCGCGGCGAGCGCGCCGCGGCGCGAGTCGAGCTTGGAGCGCATCTCGATGACGGTGGGCTCGAGCTCGGCGATCTCCTTGTTGAGGCGCTCCTTGGTCTTGAGGCTCATCGCGTCGATGTCGTCCTCGAGGCCGGAGAGCTG
>JAYTBL010000081.1:0-5569 GCA_043736975.1 Polyangiaceae bacterium | reverse complement strand
TGCACCGCGTTCCGTAGCGCCACCCGCAACACGTGCTGCCGGACGCGGTCCGTGGTCGTGTTGCCCTCGGCGCGCGCGCGGCCCTCGAGGACGGCGAGCATGGCGCCGGTCTTCGCATCGAGCAGGACCGCGCTGATCGTGCATCCGAACGGCGCCTGTTCCGCGCCCATGATCGCGACCGACATCACGACCTTGCGGTGCTTCTTGATCTTCGCGGCGTCGACGTCGAGCAGCTCGAGTTCGGCCGTGTCCTTCAAGGACGCGACGACCGCTGCTCCGAGGAAGGTCCGCAAGGTCATGGCCCGAGGGGTGAGCGCGCCTGGAGGCCGGGTTAAGGCGATGGTCGCTGAAAGCGACACCATGGACGTTCGGATCGCAGCGCAGCCCTGCTCATTCGGGAATTATCCGTTCTCGCTGAATCCGCAGCGGCCTCGCGGAACCTACGCCGCGAGGTGCTGTCCGCTCCCCGGATGATCCGCGCGCAGAAGGTCGGGGCCGCGTTGTTCGCGATCGGGGCGCTGGCGTCGGTCACGGTCGCCATCCAGCTCGCCCGCGCAACCGCTCCGCGGGCGATGCCGAACCTGGCGATCAAGGGGCTCCGCAGCGCGTCGTCCAGCAGCACGCTCGCGCTCGGCGAAGCGCGCGGGAGGCTCTACGCCTTCGTGGCCGACGAGGACCGGCGGAGCGTTCGCGTCTTCGACACTTCGAAGGACGAAGAGCTCGCCGAGATCGAGCTCGGCGCTGCACCCGGCCACGTCATCGTCGAAGGCGGCAGCGTGTTCGTGAGCGTGCCCTCGAAGAACGAGGTGCGCGAGGTGCGCTTCCACGACCGCCACCTCGAACGCGTGCATTCCACATGCGATGAGCCCATCGCGCTCGAGGTCGATGGCCCGCGCAACCGGCTCCTCGTCCTCTGTGCGTGGGGCCATGCGCTCCAGGGCTTCAACCACACGACGGGCGCGCGCGAGCTCGATGTCGAGCTGCCCCGCGAGCCGCGGGCGATGGTGCGCGCGGACGACAGCCTGGCCATCGCGCACGCGGTCGGCTCGAAGGTCTCGTTCGTCGCCCTCGCCAATGGCACAGCGAGGTCGGTCGACCTCTCCGGAACACGACGAACGATCGCGGACGAGGGGACCGGACGGAGTCTGGGACGCTTCCAGAGCCGCTGTCCTGCGACGGTTCAGCAGCACGCGATGAACCAAGGCTACGCGGTCGCGGCGGTTCGGACCGACGACGCCGAGACGCGCTGGGTGCTGCCGATGGTCGACGTCGTGCCCATGCCGACGGCGAGCACCGAGGAGGCTCGTCGTCCGCGTCCCGCGGTCCAGTTCAGCGGCTACGGCGTGCCGATCGACACGTCCTGCGTTGCCGTCGCGCCGACGAACGGGCAGCTCGTCGTCCTCGACGCGGACGGCATCGGGGATCCTCGCCAGCAGCGAGCCTCCCCGTGCCGCTTGCCGCGTGCGATCGCGAAGGATCCGCTGACCGGCGCGCTCGCGGTCGCGTGTCTCGGTGAAGATCTCGTGCAGATCGGCGGCACTGTCTCGCGAACGGTGCGCGTCCCGGCGGGGCCGACCGGCATCGCCTACGACGACCGCGGACGGCTCTTCACGTGGTCCGCGTTCGATCACACGCTCAGCGTCACCGAGCCCGATGGATACCCGGTCGAGGTCTCCGCCCGCTCACGAAGATTGCAGCCGCCAACACCGTTCGAGGTCGGGCGCGCGATCTTCCACGCGACGGACAACCGCGGCGTCTCGGCCGACGGACGGGCGTGCGCCAGCTGCCATCCGAGCGGCCGCCAGGATGGCCTCGTGTGGGGCGCTCCCGATGGGCCGCGCCAGACCCCGATGCTGGTCGGACGGCTCCGAGGGACCGCACCCTACGGCTGGAACGGTACACGCGACACCATCGCCGGGCACATGGGGCAAACGATGAAGCGACTCGGTGGTCTGGGCCTCGACCCGACCGATACCGAGGCCGTGATCTCGTACCTCACGACGCTGGAGCCGCCGACGACGAGCGCTCGCGCGGAGGCGACGGCGCCCGTGCTCGAGCGCGGGCGCGACCTCTTCGACGCGAAGGGCTGCAGCGGATGCCACCTCCCCGAGTCTGCGTTCACGGACGGCTTCGCGCACGACTTGGAGGCCGCGCAGCCCGTGAAGCGCGGCGAGCGCCGGGTGAAGGCGCCCCCTTCGCGCGAGAAGATCGCGACGTTCGATACTCCCTCGCTTCGTCTGGTCGGCGGCACGGCCCCGTACTTCCACGACGGTCGCTATGCCTCGCTCCGCGAGCTGCTGAGCGACAAGAAGAGCACCATGGCGGATCTCTCGTCGCTCGACGCCACCGACGTCCACGCGCTCGCGGCGTACCTGCAGACGCTCTGAGGAGCGGCGGTCACGTACCGGCTCACGCACCCGCCGCCTCCCGCCGCGTGGGGGATCCGGGGCCCCCCGGAATCCGAGTGTCTCTGCTCAGGCAGCCGCGCTAGAGCACGGTGATGACGCTCTCCGGTGACATCGCCGACGACGTCCTCCGGCTGCGGCAGCACGCGTCGCAGCTCGTCGACCGGCTCGGCCTGGCCGGCTTCGACAACGCCAGCATCCTCGCGGCCGACGCGTGGGTGGACAGCGCCGAGTTCCGCGGTGCTGCGCAGCATGGCGACGCGCTGCCGAGCGTCGAGGTCGGCGCGTACCTGGGCGAGGCGATCATCCGCCGGCACGGCGGCAAGTGGTCATTCTCGGACGAGGGCGCGTTCGTCGAGCTGAACCGGAAGGGCCGGCTCACGGTCGTCGATCCGTTCGGCAAGGTGCGGAAGCGCGCCCGCAACGGCGAGATCGATCAGCTCCTCGCGCTCGTGGACCTCGTGGAGCACGTGGCCCCGCCGCGCCCGGCGGCGGTCGTCTGCGAGGACGCGCTGCGCGCGATGGAGGCGAGCTCACCGCCGGAGCCCGTAGCGATCAATGGCCTGCGGTTCATGGCGTACGCCGCGCTGGCGCTGATCGCCGTCCCGCTCGTGATCCTCGTCGTGCTGCTGCTCACGATCGACACCACGTACGCGTTGCTCGGCGGCGCGTGCGGAGTGCCGCTCGGTCTCGTGGGCATGGTGGTGGCGCTCGCACCGCGGCGACGGAGGCAGCCGTTGTTCGCGCCCCCCTCGCTCGCGTGGGAGGCGCAGCTCACGCTGCCGCCGCTCATGGCAAAGCTGACCCAGAAGCTGAACGAGCTCGGGCCGCAGTCCCATCAGCGCGCGCTGGACGAGATCGCGTTCTACACGGCGCAGCTGCGCGAGGTGCAGGCCGTCGTCGACGCACGTGACTGCTCGCCGGGCCGCGGGTACATCGGCTACCGCACGTTTGGTGCTCCCGCGGGCCGGTGGACGGAACGCTGAGCGCACCGCCCGATCCTGGCGGATCAGGGCACGTGGAACCCGCTCGCGGTGACGTCGATCCAGGTGACCCTCGATCAGAGGCGCTTCTGTCCACACCGTCGGGATCGACGGTCCGTCGCTCCGCGATCCGCAGAAGACCTGAGCAGCAGTCTGCTCGTCCGCGTCGCGAGCGTCGGAGACGCCGCCGCCGGCTGCGGGCCAGCCCGAGAGCGTCGTCTGCCCATGACCTGCGGGCCCCGTACTGGTCGACGGTCAGGTGAACGGAAACGCGAGGCCCGCCGCCTCGTAGAGCTCGTCCGCCGCGAACGTCAGGGCGAGTGAAGGAAGGCTTGCCGCCGCGCCCGCACTGTACACGCGATGCTCCGAGCCGCCGGTCGTCCCGCGAACGAAGACCTCCACCCGGCAGCGATCCTGCGCGATGAGGACGTACTCCCGCAGCGTCTCGATCTGCAAGTAGTGCTCGCGCTTCTCGCCGCGGTCGTACTCCTCGGTGCTCGGGCTCAGGACCTCGACGACGACCGTGGGGTTCGTCACGTGGGTCGGCGACGCGGGGTCTCGTGCCGGCTCGCCGCAGATGACGGCGGCGTCGGGGTAGGTCGCGAGGCCGGTCGCGAGCACGCGGATGCGGAGATCCGCGCTGTAGGGTCGGCAAGGCGCTCCGCGCAGCTTGCTGCCGAGCACGGCGACCGCGGCAGCGGAGAGTGCGGCATGCTCCGGCGTTCCGCCCGCCATCGCGAAGATCTCCCCGTTCAGGAACTCGTGCCTGACGCCGCTCATCTCCTCCACGCCGAGGTAGTCCTCGAGCGTGTAGTGGCGGCGCGAGGCTGAAGCACCCATCGAGAAGAGGGTAGCACCGCTCACGTAGGCACGAGCCACCGTCTCACGAGCCGCCGGCTCGGCTCCTCGATCAGACGATGCGCACCAAGCGAGATGACGAGCAGCACCAGCGCGTACGCACCGACGAGCAGGCCGCTCTCCCAGGCCGCAGGGAAGAGGCGCGCGAACGCGAGGAAGACGGGGACGTGCAGGATGTACGTCGCGTAGCTCGCACGTTCCGCGCGACGACCCATGGATGCGCGAGCCAGGATGCTGAGCAGCTCGGATCGCCACCGAGTGACACGATCACACGACGATGACGAGCGGCAGCAGGACGCCCGCCTGCAGGTACGCATACGGGAGACGCAGCGCGGTCGCACCGAGCACCAGCGCGACGACGGCAACGGCTCGCGCGATCCGACCGAACGGAGCCGCGGGCCTCCTCGCGGACCAGACGCCGACCGCCGCGCCGGCGACGAGCTCGGGCAGCATGTCGCTGATCGGGAGTGGCGCCGGACCACCGCGATCGGCTCAGGAATCGGAGAGCGAGACGCCTGGGCGCGCGCGCCGCCCCCGACGAACGGGAACGGGAACCGGAACCGGACCTCAGATCTCGGAATCACCTCGGTCCGGGTTGGCGACCGTAGTCCGACCGGTGAGGTCAGAGGAGAGTCTGAACACGAACAGGAACAGGAATGCAGCAATTACGTGCTTCCGCGTTCGTGACGTCGTCCAACCGGCTCGGTCTCGCGTGGCACGGGGCGAGGATCCGCAGAGAACAGCGGCCGCACCTGACGAGGACCCAACAATAGTTGAGTAGCGCCCCTGAGCGGCGGACCACCTCTCTCGCGGCCATTGTTCCACGAGCGTCAACGGCGCGTGCGTCGCCCACCGCCCGAAGGACCTCGAGAGCCGACCGGCAGGAACCGGGCTGCAGGCTCGCCGGACGTTCCTGTTCCTGTTCCTGTTCCTGTTCAGATTCTCCTCTGACCTAGCCGGTGGGATCGCGTCCGCAGCCCGCGTCGAGCCAAAAAAAAGGGCCGCAGTCTCACGACTGCGGCCCTCGCCCCGCTCTTCTCCCCCCGGAGGAAGCGGGTGCGTTGCGAACTGCTTACTCCTCGTCCCGTGCGTCCCGTGCGGAACCTTCGCTAGGAAACTCGGAGTAGCTCGCTCGCTTCGTTCGCGATCTACTCCTCGTTCACCGCGCTGAGCGACGGCGGAGGCGAGGGCGCCTGCGCTGCCTGCGGTGGGGTGAAGCGCTCTTCGACCGGCTCGCCGTCGATGATGACGTTGAGGGTCTTGTACGCCACGAGGCCGGTGCCGGCCGGGATGAGCCGGCCCATGATGACGTTCTCCTTGAGG
>JAYTBL010000080.1:0-12740 GCA_043736975.1 Polyangiaceae bacterium | reverse complement strand
GAGGCCGCGCCCGACCCCTGTTCCCACGACCACCCACCCGAGAAGAGCAAGGTGAGCGACGGCAAGGACGAGCTGCCCACGTTCGTGCTCGCGATCGACGTCGTCTCGCTCGACCCGCAGAAGGTCACCTCGTTCGATCTGGACGGCGTCTGCACCTGCGACGCGCGACCCGGCTCGCGCGACGACGGCGGGCCGCGTTGCACGACGAGCGCGATCACCTGTGACGGCGACGGCGGCACCGACAACGCCCTCGGCGCGGTGGCCGCCCTCACCGCCGTCAGCGGCGGTATCGAGTCCGTCGCGAACCGCCTGATCACGGCCGGCCGCCGCACGGTGCTCCTGCAGATCGCGAAGTACAACGGCCTCGCGAACGACGACGAGGTCGTGGTCGGCACCCTGCTCGCCGCCGGCATCCGCGAGAAGGCGTGCGCCTCCTCGACGCTCGAGGGCGCCACCGGCTTCTACTCTGCAGGCCGCTGCGGCGATGATCCGTGGATCGTCGCGCCCGGCGCGCTCGTGGGCAGCGCGCCAGTCGTGGTCGGCACGGGTTACGTCCGCGATCGCCGGCTCGTGGTCCCGCGCCTCAACAACGCGGTGCTGCTTCCCTTCAACGACGAGAGCACGCTCAACTTCCGCATCCCCATCATCACCGGTCAGCTCGTCCCGCTCCGCGAGGACCTGACGCCGCGCGATCCGGGAGCCTCTCCCACGGAGAAGGAGAAGCGCCTCTTCCGCCTCGAGGGCGCCACGCTCGCGGGCAGAGTGCTGGCGAGCGAGGGCGTCGCCGCCATCGGGACGTTCCTGCCCTCGAGCGGCGCGCGCTTGTGCAAGTCGACGACCTTCGGCCTCATCCGTGACCAGCTCTGCGGCTCGTCGGACATCCAGGCCAGGCCGCTCGTGCCCGACGATCCGACGAAGGGCTGCGATGCGCTCTCGGCGACGCTGGGCTTCGTCGCCATCCCCGCGGTCACCTCGTTCGTCTCCGACGCCGGCGCGCCCGCCACCGGCTGCGAATCCGTCGACGCCGCGCTGCTGAGCTGCCCGTGAGCCTCCCTCGACGGTCGGGCGCGGATCAGCCCCCGTCCCCGGCGTCGCTCGTGCTCGCGCCGGCGCTCGCGGCGGGCGGCACGTAGCGCGGCATGCGGCAGCCCTTGGGGTCGCCCGCGTTCTCCTCCGCCTGCGCCTTGCAGGCCTTCATCATAGAGGCCACCATGGTGCGCGTCGGAATGCGGCAGATACCGCCCTTGCCCGAGGCGCCGATCCACTTCCACAAGCCGGAGCTCCACGCGTAGCTCGCGGTCGGCTCGCCGACGTCGTCGGTCGAAGCGTAGTCGTCGGTCCAGCTCCAGAAGCTGCCGCTCCACATGCCGCGTTGGCCATCGGGGAGTACGAGCTCGCGCATCGCCTTCGCCTCGGCGGGCGCATCGGAGAAGATCGCGTTGAAGCGGAAGATCGACGCCCACTGGCACTTCTTGCCGGTGTCGGTCCCCTGGTCCCAGCTCTTGTTGCCCGGGTACGACACGGCGGGGTTCTTGAACCAGTCGAGGCCGCGCGTGCTGAAGCCGTTTACGCTCGCGCCGGTCGAGGCGTTCGCCTCCGGCACGGCGATGTCGGCGACGTTGATCTCGTACTGCTCGACGTCGGCCGCGCGCCGCTGGAGCGCGGCGAGAGCGGGATCGTTCGTGACTTGATCCTGCGAGAAGGCCCCCTCGTCGGAGCCCGTCTCCTCCTCCTTCGCGAGCCCGCAGGCCGCCGCGGCGAGAGCAAATCCGATTCCGAGCCCGAGGAGCGACAGCTTCATGCTCACGCCCTTTGCACACCTCGAACCACACCCGGACCCCCGCAAATCGCGGCAAATAGAGGGGTCCGCTGCGGTGATCTCGGGCCCTCAGCCCGGCATCTGGTGGGTGACCGATCCCTGGATCTGCGGGCGCCCAGGCGTGGGGCCTGGGGCGTGGGGCGGGGGGCGTGGGGCGCGACGCTCCGCCGTCGGTCAGTCGTGCGCCTTGCGGACCTTCGCGCCGCGCGCCTTCAGGACCTTGGTGACCGCGTCGTAGCCGCGGGAGTCGGCGATCTCGTAGGGGCTCATCCCGTCGACCGCGTCGTCGACGCGCGCGCCCTTCGCGACCAGCAGCGCCACCAGCGTCTCGCTACCCTGCTGCGCCGCGGCGAACAGCGCGGTGCGCCCGTCGAGCCCGCGTTTGTTGGGGCTCGCGCCGTGCTCGAGCAGCACGCGGACCACGCGCAGCGCCTCTTCGGAGTCGCCCGCCGCCGCCGCGACCGCCGCCAGCAGCGCGCTGTCGCCGCTGTCGCCGAGCTTGTCGGTCGGCGCGCCGGCGTCGAGCAGCGCGCGCACCATCGGGACGTCACTCGCGACGATCGCCGTGGCGAGCGGCGGCGTGACCTGCGGATCGAGCGCCGACCACGTCACGCCCTTGGCCGCGAGCCTCTTGATCGACGCGGCGTCGTGACGGTCGGCCGCAGCCGCGATGGCCCGCGCCGTCGCCGCGCGATCGAGCGTGCCGGAGAGCAGCGTCTCGAGCAGCGGGCCGCGCCGCTCTTCTTCCGTGGCGAGCGCGTTGACGAGCACGTCGGCGTCGACCTTCGCGTGCGCGGCGACGAGGAGTGTCACGACGTCGACCGGGCGATCGCCGGCCTTCTCCTCGCTCGCGGCGCTCCGCGCGGCGTCGGTCACCGCGAGGGAGAGCGGCGTCTCGTCCTCGTACTTCAGGTTCACGTCGGCGCCGGCCTTCAACAGCGACTCGACGATGGCGCGGCGCTTCGGTCCGGCGGTATCGCGCAGCGCGATCATGAGGACCGGCTCGCCCTCCGGCGACCTCGCGCTGGCGCTCGCACCCTTGCCGAGGAGGCGCGCGACGGCCTTCGGCGCGCCCGCGGCCACCGCCTTCGCGAGCGGCGGCTCGTGCGCGCCCTTCGCCAGCAGGAGGCTCACCACCGCGTCGTGCTCGTCGGCCACCAGCAGCGGCGGCACCGACAGATCCTCGTCCTCCTGCGCGCTCACGCCGTGCGCGAGCAGCCAGCCCACGAGCGCGGCGCTCCCCGACTTCGCGGCGTTCTCGAGCGCTCCGTCGAGGTTGACCCCCTTCGCGGCGAGCGCCTCGACCCTGGCCTGGTCACCCGCCGCCGCGGCCTCGAGGAGCGCGATGCGATCCGCCTGCGTGACGGTGGGCTTGCTGGCTGGCGCGGCCGCGGGGCGCTCGGCGGCGACCGGGACCGGCGCCTGGGTGGTCTGGGCGGTGGAGACGGCCTGCGGCGCCACCGGCTTCGGGGGGTCTGCCCAGCGCGACCGGAGCGTCGCTGCGCCCAGCACGACGGCGCCGATGCCCACGACGACGACGAGCTTGGCGGTGGCGGAGTCACTCATCCGGGCTGCTACGGCTGACGCTCGGCACGGATCTATTGTTCCCGGTTTTCCGCAGAATCACGCTCGCGGCGGCGTTGAGGTAACCTGAGCGGCGGATGGACCGCGTCGCCGCTTTCCTGTCGGAGAAGACCCCGCGCCGCTTCATCGCGATCGCTGCGTTCGTCGGCCTGCTCTACCTGTTCCGGCACCTCGCGCTGCTGCTCGTCTTCTTCGTGACCTTCGAGCGCGCGCTCGGCTTCGGCTCGCGCCTCCTCGCGAAGCACACCAACCTGGGGCGCAAGAAGTCGCTGCTCCTGATCGTGCTGGGGATCGTGGTAGCGCTCGGCGGCGGCGCGTGGCTCGGCATCGGCAAGACCATCCGCACCGTGGCGTCGATGCAGGAGAGCTTCCCGGATCGGCTCGCCGAGCTGCGCGAGAACCCGCTGCTAGTGAAGCTGCAGGAGCAGGTCGGCGGCACCGAGAAGCTCCTCGAGGGCGTGAAGCACTACGCCGGAGACGCGTTCTCCGCGGCGTCGGCGATCGGTCACTTCTTCGTCTACGTGCTCATCGGGTTCATCCTCGCGCTCGTGTACACCCTCGAGAAGGAGGAGCTCGACGTGTGGTGGGAGCGCGTCGACACGCGCTCGGTCGGCGGCACGATCGGTCGCTGGATGGGGCACGTCGCCGACTCGACGATCGTGACCGTGCAGCTGCAGCTGGTGGTCGCGGGCTTCAACACCGTCACCACCCTCCCCGTGCTGCTGGTCCTGGGCGTGAAGCACGTCGGGCCGCTCATGGCGCTGGTGTTCGCCTCGGCGCTGGTGCCCGTGGTCGGCAACGTCGTCTCGGGGACGGTGCTCGCGCTGCTCGCCTACCAGGCGCAGGGCTGGCTGGGCGTCGGCATCTTCGTCGGCCTCACCTTCGTGCTGCACAAGGTCGAGTCGTACTATCTCAGCCCCAGGCTCACCGCGCGCCACGTCAAGATGCCGGGCTTCCTGCTCATCGTGAGCCTCCTGCTGTGCGAGCACGTGTTCGGCTTCACCGGGCTCTTCCTCTCGTTTCCCATCCTCTTCGTCGCGGGGCGCATCCGCGGCGAGTTCCTCGAGGAGGACGCGGTCGTGAACAGCACGACCTCGCCCATCGTGCTCTCCGACAGCGCCGATCAGCTGCCCGACCGCAACCATCCGCCGCCCGCGGGAAGCGACGCGCCCACCGGCTTCGAGCTCGAGCGATCGCCGGTGCGTTTCGACAGCGTGCGGCCCGGGCCTGCCGAGGCCGAGGAGACCTCATCATGACGCCGCTCGAGGAGCTCGCGCTCCTCCTCCGTCCCGCCGCGGGCGGGCTGTACCTCGTGTCCACCGGCCGCGCCGAGCAGCTCGCGCTCCAGCGGCGGCTCTACGGCGCGAAGACCGACGCCGAGGTCGATACGCGCTGGCGACGCGCGCTCGAGGGGATCGCGACCGCGCGGGCGTTCGTGCTCGGCAACCCTTCGGACGTCGGCGCGGGGTTCCGGCGCGGCGCGAACCTCGGCCCCCAGGCCATTCGCACGCGCCTCCTCGAGGATCTCCCCACATGGCCGGAGCGCGCCGCCGAGCTGGGCGTGATCGACATCGGCGACGTCTTCGTGGTGCCCCAGCTCCTGCACGACGAGATGATCTCCGACCGGCAGCGCGCCGCCACCGCCGAGGCGATCTATCCCGACGTCACCCCCTCGATTCGCGCCACCCTCCCCGTCTCGCCCCTCTCGATCGCGGAGCGCGCGCTCGACCTCGTGTTCGCGATCAACCCCGGCATCGCGCCCATCGTGCTCGGCGGCGACCACTCGACGGCGTGGCCCGTGGCCGCCGCGCTCTCGCGCGCGCGCAAGGATCACTGGGGTATCGTCCAGCCCGACGCCCACACCGATCTCCTCGAGACGCGCTTGGGCATCAAGTACTGCTTCGCCACGTGGTCGTGGCACGCGAACGAGCTGCTCGGCCGCGATGGGCGCCTCGTTCAGGTAGGCACACGCGCGACCCGCCGCGATCGCGAGCACTGGGAGAGCACGCTCGGCGTACGGCAGTTCTGGGCCGAGGAGTGCCTGCGCGCTCCTGACGCTGCGATCGAGGCGATCATCGCTCATTTGAAGGAGCGGAAGATCACGGCGGTCTACTTCTCGAACGACATCGACGGCACCGACAGCCGCTGGGCCGACGCCACGGGCACGCCCGAGACCGGCGGCCTCACGCCCGACTTTCTGCTGACCTTGATCCGACGGATCGGCGCCGAGGTCGGCATGCTCGGCGGCGATCTCATGGAAGTCGCGCCCCCCCTCCAGGACAGACCCGACTCGAGCGAGCGCACCGTCGGCCTCGCGGTGCGCTACCTTCGCGAGACGCTGGGCGCCGTGCTCCGCAGCACCGTCTGATCCGAGGAGTCTGAACATGTGTAGAATGCATGGAGCCGTGGGCGCGATCCTCGTCCTGGCGACCGGCTGCTCGAAGACCGACGGCGGCGGCGCGACCGCGACCGCGGTTCCGTCGGAGGCGCCCACCATCTCCATCACCGGGACGCCGCAGCCCGCGCCGCCCGCGAGCGCCGCGAGCGCCGCGGTTTCCGCGAGCGCTGCGCCCTCCGCCGCCGGGGCAGCGCCGTCTGCGGCGCCCTCCGCGAAGGCGGCGGCGAAGGCTTCCGCCAAGCCCGAGCCGGCAGCAGCGCCCCTCAAGCCGGCGGGGACGAGCATCTCCGGGAAGAACTTCACGCTCGCCGTCGGCTCACCCGGCTGCCGCGTCGATACCCCATGCGCGGTCACGCTGCGCCTCACCGCGGCCGGCGAGTTCCACGTGAACAAGGAGTACCCCTACAAGTTCACCGCGAGCGCGGCGCCGGGCGTCACCTTCCTCGGCAGCGGCGACGCGAACGTCTTCTCGCGCGCCGCAGGGGACTTCCGCGAGGAGGGCGAGAAGACCGCCGCCATGACGGTGCGCTTCAAGCCCACCGCCGCGGGCGAGGCCAAGGTCGCGGGCACCTACAAGATGAGCGTGTGCTCCGCGGAGCAGTGCCAGATCGAATCGCAAGCCGTCGCGCTCACCGTCCCCGTCCTCTGATCAATCGCGGATGACGGCGGGCGCGGGGGCCGAGGCGCTCTCGACCTCCGCGTCGCGCTCGAGCTCGAGCTCGGCGGCGACCTCGAGGGCCGCCGTCTCCCCGAGGTCGTCCGCGCGCGGGACCGCGCCGGTGATCGCGGTGATGACGCGCTCGAGCGTCTCGAAGAAGCGCACCGCGCGCAGCGGGCCGTTCATCCAGCCGAGCGTGATGCAGTAGTTGCGCGTGTGCGGCGGCGCATGGTGCAGCGCGTGGTGGTCGGGCGAGATGATGAGGTGCGCGCGCTGGAGGAGCTGCACGACGTAGGGCCGCTCGTCCTGATGCGCCCACTTGTGGATCTGGCTGGTGCACGCGTTGAACATCACGAGGCCGAGCAGCGCCATCCCCAAGAAGACGTCGAGGAGCGTCGCCGTAGCCGGGCGGACCACGATGAGGCCCAGGATGGCGACCGGGAACGACAGCATGAAGTTGTGGCCGTTGGTCTCCACGAAGTCGTGACGGGTGATGGCCTTCGCGTCCACGTGGTGATGACGGAACGTGCGGATCGCGAGCTTGCCGACGAACCAGGTCTCGGTGGTACCCCAGGTGTCGAACAGCCAGTGCACGAAGCCGGAGGTGAAGTCGGCGGCGAGGATACCGAGCAGCGCAGCGAGCGGCACCCACCAGCCGGAGAGGACCTTGCACTGGAAGATGTTGACGAGCAGCCAGCTCCCGCAGACCAACGTTCCCACGATCCCGGAGAGCTCGTAGAGCCGGTGGGATCGTGCGTAGCCCGCCTCGAGCGTCGCTGCGTCTCGGTCTTCCCTCTCCAACGCCATACTTCTCTCTCTTCGCCTTCCTCGACCCGCCCGATGGCGTGCCGTTGTCGACCCGCAGCTGCAGCGCCCTAGAATCGACGGCCCTCAGCCGTAGATCAAGCCGTTCTGCAAAACTACGTCTCGGCGCGGTCCGCGGATCGACTGGAGAATGGCGCTCCGGTAGGATGCGCGCCCACCGTGAAGCGCCCGCGCCCGCCGTTTCTCCCCCTCGTCCTCCTCCTTTTCCTGCTCCTCCTCGCCTTTCTTGCCTGCTCCCCCGCCTCGGACGGCGCCCGCCCCGCGACCCCTACCCCCGCCGGTCGCCCTGCGCAGCCGGGCCCCACCCCGTACCCGGCCGATGCGACGGACCCGGACGACGCCGCCATCCAGAAGGCCGGGCAGGATTACCTCGACCTGCTCGTCGAGATCTCGCCCGAGACCGCGACCAGCCTCGGCCTGCACAAGAACGACGCCGAGCTCGACGACCGCACCACCGCCGGCCACGACCGCGGCGTGGACCGCGAGGAGATCATGCTGAAGGCGCTGAAGGAGCGCTTCAAGGCGCCGAAGGCGAGCGCCGCCGCCAGGACCGATCTTGCGATGCTCATCGGGACGCTCGAGGTCGACATCCGCTCCAAGCGCGTGCAGCGGCCGCTCCAGCGCCAGCCCAACCTCTACGTCTCCCCGCTCAACGCGATCTTCCTCATGACCGCGCGCGACTATGCGCCCGCGGCGGAGCGCGCGCGCAACGTGGTCGCGCGCCTCGAGAAGGTGCCGAAGATCATCGAGGCGGCGAAGGCGAACCTCCTCAACCCGCCGCGCGTGTGGACCGAGGTCGGCGTCGATCGCGCGGCGAGCGCGAAGGCCTTCCTGGAGGCGCAGCGGCCGTTCCTGGTCGCGGCGCTGCCGGGTGAAGGCGCGCGGATCGACGCGGCGCTGAAGGCCTCGGAGAACGCGTACGAGGACTACAAGAAGTACCTGCAGAAGGAGGTGCTGCCGCGCTCCAACGGGCGCTTCGCGGCCGGCCGCGAGCTCTTCGAGTTTCTGCTCGCCAACGACTACTTCCTCGACGAGGGCGCGGACGAGATCCTCGCCACGGGCAAGCGCCTCTTCGCCGAGACCAACGCGCAGATGAACGAGGTGGCGAAGCGCCTCGACCCCAGGGCCAAGGGGTGGCCCGAGGTGGTGGCACGCCTAAAGGGCAATCATCCCACCGCCGACGGGCTCCTCGAGGCGTACCGCACCGAGGTGATGCGCGCGCGCGCGTTCCTCGTGCAGAAGGACGTCGTCGAGCTGCCGCCCGGGGACGACCTCGAGGTCGTCGACACGCCGCCCTTCCTGCGCAGCACCGTCACCGCGGCCTACGACCAGCCGCCGCCGTTCGACACCACGACCTCGAAGGGCTTCTTCTTCGTCACGCCGATCGACAGGTCGCTACCCAAGGCGAAGCAGGAGGAGATGCTGCGCGAGAACGATCACGGCGATCTCGTCGACACCTCGGTGCACGAAGCCTACCCCGGCCATCACCTCCAGCTCTCGTTCGCGCGCCGCAACCCCTCGCTCATCCGCAAGGCGCTGGACTACGCGATCTTCTCCGAGGGCTGGGCGCTCTACTCCGAGGAGCTGATGGCGGAGCTCGGCTATTACCGCGACGAGGAGCGCCTCCTCCAGCTCGAGTGGACGCTGGTGCGCGCGGCGCGCGTCGTCATCGACGTCGGCCTCCACGTCTCCGACATGACCTTCGATCAGGGGGTGAAGATGCTCACCGATGACGTCCATCTCGAGCGCCAGCTCGCGCTCTCCGAGGTGAAGCGCTACGCGATGAGCCCCACGCAGCCGCTCGCGTACCTCATCGGCCGCCAAATGATCTTCAAGATGCGCGAGCGCTACAAGCAGCGCGAGGGCGCGAAGTTCACGCTGAAACGGTTCCACACCGACGTGCTGATGCGCGGGACGGTCCCGCCGAGCCTGATGGCGAAGGAGATCTTCGGCGGCTGACTTGACGCGCTAGCGGCAATGGCTATCCGAACGCCAAGCGTCGCGCCCGCGCTTCCACCGAGCGTTCTGCTTTCAGGGTCGGATGGAGCTACGTTCTCGGCATGAGCGCCAAGCCTGCCTCTGTCGCGCCGTCCGAGCATTGCGCCGTCACAGCGGCGTTCGACAACGCCCGTCCGCTCGAGGAGCCGATCTCCGAGGAAGAGGCACGCGCGATCGACGAAGCACGGGCGTGTCTGGCATGCCCCCGCAGAGCGCGACCTGCGCGACACGCCATGGCAAGACGCAGCATGGATTGCCCGTGAGGTCGCTCGCCTGGCGGAGGATGGCATCGGAGACGTCCGCATCGGCGAGAGACCGGACGGCGGCCGTGAGCTCTACCTCGTCCTCCCCGGCTACCGCGTGTCCGTGACTTTCGACCGCGTGGACAAGGTTGTTCATGTCTGGCGCGTCTTCCGCCGATCCGCGAAGACATAGGTGCGCACCTGCCATGCCGACGAGCGACTCTGCGCATCGCCCTCGCGCACCAGGCGCGCCCGGGCCTCGACCGTGACCTTGCTGCGCTTGGTCTCGGCGCCGGTCGCCACGTCGAGCTCGACCAGCCCGACGGAATCCTTCCCGCCCACGCCGTACGCGAGCGCGACGACCGTGCCCTTCGGATGCGCACCAGCAGGGCGCTGCCCGGAGACCGGGTCCGCGAGACGCAGTCCCGCGATCTCGATCTTCCGCGCCTCGGTCGGGACGGCGAGGGACGCGACGGGTGGCGGCGCCACTTGCGGCGGCGGCGGCGGCGGCGGCGGCGCTGGGGCCGGCGTTGCGCTGGCCGACACGACGGCCGAGATGGTCGGGCTCTCGGGCACCGGCGCGCCGCCCTGACACGCGGCGATCCCCGCCATCACCACCGCCGTTGCCCCCCGCCGCCAGCCCGTCGCGTGCATGACCGGGGTCCTACTGCGCTTCGCCGGACCTGAGAACCCCCGGTCCGTGCTAGATCCGCGCCTGTCATGCTGTACTCTCGCGCACTCATCCCCACCGTCAAGGAAGCTCCCGCGGACGCCGCGAACGCGAGCCACAAGCTGCTGGTACGCGGCGGCTACATCCGCAAGGTCGGCGCGGGGTTCTACGATTTTCTGCCGCTCGGCCTCCGCGTGCTCCGCAAGATCGAGTCGATCGTGCGCGAGGAGATGAACCGCGCGGGCGCGCAGGAGATCCTGATGCCGGCGCTCCTCCCCGCCGAGTACTTCAAGGAGACGGGGCGCTGGGATGTCTACGGGGACACGCTGTTCCGCCTCAAGGACCGCAAGGGCGGCGAGTTCCACCTCGGCCCCACGCACGAGGAGATCGTCACCGACATCGCGCGCCGCGAGATCAAGAGCTGGCGCGACATGCCGATGAACCTCTACCAGGTGCAGTCGAAGTACCGCGACGAGCCGCGCCCCCGCGGCGGTCTCCTGCGCTGCCGCGAGTTCCTCATGAAGGACGCGTACTCCTTCGACATCGACGAGGAGGCGGCCAAGGCCAGCTACGAGGTGATGCGCAAGGCGTACTGCGCCGTGTTCGACCGCATCGGCCTCACCTACCGCATGGTGGCGGCCGATCCCGGCGCCATCGGCGGCTCGACCAGCGCCGAGTTCCAGGTCCTCGCCGACTCCGGTGAGGACGCGATCGTCGCCTGCGACACCTGCGACTACGCGGCGAACGTCGAGATCGCCACGGTGAAGGTCGGTGACTCCGCGCAGAGCGGCGAGGCCGAGGGCGAGCGGGCGAAGGTCGCGACCCCCAAGGTCGGGACCATCGAGGACGTCTCGAAGTTCCTGAGCCTCCCCAAGGAGAAGTTCCTCAAGTCGCTCGTGTACCTCGCGAACAAGGAGATGGTCCTCGCGGTGGTGCGCGGTGACCACGATCTCAACGAGATCCGCCTGGCGCGCCACCTGGGCGTGGACGAGGTCTTCATGGCGGCCGAGGCCGACGTGCTGAAGGCCACGGGCGCCGGCGTCGGCTTCGCGGGCCCGGTCGGGTTCAAGGGTAAGATCGTCGTCGACCGCGCGGCGGCGCAGGTGAAGAACGCCGCCACCGGCGCGAACGAGACCGACCAGCACTTCACGGGCGTGAACCTGGGGCGCGACTGGCAGGGCGACGTCGCCGACATCCGCCTCGCCACCACCGGCGACCTCTGCCCCAACTGCGAAGGCGGGCACCTCAAGAGCTACAAGGGCATCGAGGGCGGGCACATCTTCATCCTCGGCACCCGCTACTCCGCGCAGATGGGTGCACAATACAGCGACGAGAAGCAGGAGAAGAAGCCCATCGTCATGGGCTGCTACGGCATCGGCGTCTCGCGCCTCGTCGCCACCGCCATCGAGCAGAACCACGACGACAACGGCATCAAGTGGCCGATGAGCATCGCCCCCTACCAGGTGCACCTCGTCACGCTCGGCAAGGAAGAGAACGTCGCCGTGGAGGCCAAGAAGCTCTACGACACGCTCTCCGCGCAGGGCCTCGACGTCCTGTGGGACGATCGTGACGAGCGCCCCGGCGTGAAGTTCAAGGACGCCGACCTCCTCGGCATGCCGCTGCGCATCACCATCGGCGCGAAGTCGCTGGCCAACGGCAACATCGAGCTCAAGGCCCGCACCGAGACCGACCCCAAGAAGGCCGAGCTGGTGCCGGTGGCCGACGCGGCGCGCGTGATCGAAGAGCGCGTGAAGGCGGCGCTGGGGCGCTGATCGACGAACGGATGAACGCGCTGGCGCTGGAGCGCGTGACCAAGACGTTCGCCGGGCGCGACGTGATCCTCGAGACGTCGCTGGCCGTGAAGGACGGCGAGCGGCTCGCGCTCATCGGGCCCAGCGGCTCCGGCAAGTCGACCCTCCTGCGCATGATCCTCGGGCTGGTGGTGCCCGACCGCGGGGTGGTGCGCGTGGGCGACGTCGTGGTCACGCCCGCCACGGCGCGCGAGGTGCGACGGCGCGTCGGGTACGTGATCCAGGACGGCGGGCTCTTCCCGCACCTCACCGCGCGCGACAACGTCACGCTGGTCGCGCGGCTGGGCGGTGACCTCTCGCCGGAGCGGCTGAAGGCGCGCGTGGCCGAGCTCGCCGAGGTGGTCCGCCTCGACGACGCGCGGCTCGATCGCCATCCACGACAGCTCTCCGGGGGCGAACGGCAGCGCGTCGGGCTCATGCGCGCGCTGGTGCTCGACCCGCAGCTGCTGCTGCTCGACGAGCCGCTGGGCGCGCTCGATCCCATCGTGCGCGCCGCGCTGCAGGAGGACCTGAAGAGCGTCTTCGAGAAGCTCGGCAAGTCGGTGCTCGTCGTCACCCACGACATGGCCGAGGCGGCCTACCTCGCGGGCACCATCGCCGTGATGCGCGACGGCGCCGTGCTCCAGAAGGGCACGATGAAGGAGCTCGTGGAGGCGCCGGCGCATCCCTTCGTCGCCGAGTTCCTGGGCGCGCAGCGCAGCCTGACCGAGGCGCTGCGGTGAGAACGTGGCTCGC
>JAYTBL010000079.1:0-5572 GCA_043736975.1 Polyangiaceae bacterium | reverse complement strand
TGAAGGGGCTCGCCTTGAAGCTCGATTACCTCGCCGACCTCGGGGTGACCGCGCTCTGGCTCCTCCCCCACTACCCTTCGCCCGGTCGCGACGACGGCTACGACATCGCGGACTACACCGAGATCCATCCCGACATCGGGACGCTCGAGGACTTCGACCAGCTCATCGCGGAGGCGCACCGGCGCAACATCCGCATCATCACCGAGCTGGTCCTCAACCACACGTCGGATCAGCACCCGTGGTTTCAGCGCGCGCGCCGCGCGCCCGCGGGCTCACCGGACCGTGACTTCTACGTGTGGAGCGACACCGCCGATCGCTACCAGGAGGCGCGGATCATCTTCCGTGACTTCGAGCCGTCGAACTGGGCGTGGGACGCGGTCGCGAAGCAGTACTTCTGGCATCGCTTCTTCTCCCACCAGCCGGATCTCAACTTCGACAACCCCGCCGTGCACGAGGCGATGCTCGGGGTCGTCGACTTCTGGATGGCGCGCGGCGTGGACGGCCTCCGGCTCGACGCGGTGCCGTACCTCTACGAGCGCGAGGGCACCAACTGCGAGAACCTCGCCGAGACCCACACCTTCCTGAAGAAGCTGCGCTCCCACGTCGACGCGAAGTTCCCAGGGCGGATGCTCCTCGCCGAGGCGAACCAGTGGCCGGAGGACGCCGCCCGTTACTTCGGTGACGGCGACGAGTGCCAGATGAACTTCCACTTCCCGATCATGCCGCGGCTCTTCATGTCGATGCACATGGAGGATCGCTTCCCCATCATCGACATCCTGCGGCAGACCCCCGAGCTCCCGCCGACCTGCCAGTGGGCGATGTTCCTTCGCAATCACGACGAGCTCACGCTGGAGATGGTGACCGACGAGGAGCGCGACTACATGTATCGCGTCTATGCCCACGACGCGCAGATGCGGATCAACCTCGGTATCCGTCGTCGCCTCGCGCCGCTGGTGAGCAACGACCGGCGCCGCATGCAGCTGCTGAACGGGCTGCTCTTCTCGATGCCGGGGACCCCGGTGCTCTACTACGGCGACGAGATCGGGATGGGCGACAACGTCTACCTCGGCGATCGCAACGGCGTGCGGACGCCGATGCAATGGAGCGCCGACCGCAACGCCGGCTTCTCGCGCGCGAATCCGCAGAAGCTGATCCTGCCGATCATCATCGACCCCGAGTACCACTACGAGGCGCTCAACGTCGAGATGCAGCAGACGAACCCGAACTCGCTCCTTTGGTGGACGAAGCGGCTCATCGCCCTGCGCAAGCGCTTCCAGGCCTTCGGGCGCGGCTCCGTCGAGTTCCTCCACCCGTCGAACCCGCGCGTGCTCGCGTTCGTGCGCCGCTTCGACGACGAGCTGATCCTGGTGGTCGCGAACCTCTCGCGGCACGTCCAGTACGTGGAGCTCGATCTCGCGAGCATGAAGGGCATGGTCCCGGTGGAGCTGATGGGGCGGACGAAGTTCCCCGTGGTCGGCGACCTTCCGTACCTTCTCACGCTGGGCAGCTACGACTTCTACTGGTTCAGCCTCGAGCCGTCGAGGAAGGCCCTCGAGCAGCAGCGCATGAGTGACCTCGGACCCGCGCCGATCACCTGCACGTCGCCCGACGCGCTGATCTTCGGAGCGCAGCGGCCGCTGCTCGAGGAGGTGCTCTCGTCCTACCTCGTGGCGCGCGGGTGGACGACTGGAACGGTCGTGGGCACGCACATCACCGAGGCCATCCGGCTCGCCGCGGTGGGGGACGCGCCATCGCTGGTCCTCGCCTTCATACATGTAGAGTACACGGAAGGCGAGCCCGAGAGCTTCTCGCTGCCGCTGTTCGTGCTGCCGGGCAACCACGTTGCAGCCCCGGGCTCGGTCATCGCTGCGCTGCAGGTCGAGGGAGACGGCCCGGAAGCGTCTCGCAGCCTCCTCGTGGAGGCATCCCCGGAGGAGGCAGGGCGCGCGCTGCTCGAGGCGACGGTACGTACGAGCACGACCGCCGGTCTCGCCGGCAAGCTCACGGCGGCCCTCGCCTCCGGCGCCACGCTCGACCTCGCTGCGCTCGGGGAGCCGCGCATCGTCAGCGCCGACCGGCTGGGGGCGTCGGTCGCGTTCGGCAACGCGTACGTGGTGAAGCTGTACTACCGCATGGAGGAAGGCACGGCGCCCGAGCTCGAGGTGGCCCGCTACCTCGAGGCGAAGGGCCTCCAAGGGCTCACGCCGCGCGTGCTCGCCTTCGTCGACTATCGCGTCCAGCGCAACGAGCCGGTCACGGTGGCGGTGGTCGAGGAGTTCGTGATGAGCGAGGGCACCGCGTGGTTCCACGCGCGCGGCGAGATCGCCCGGGCCTACGAGCGCGCACTCGCGCAGCCGCCCGACGCGCCGCTGATCGAGGTGCCGCGGCAGCCGCTCCTCGAGCTCGCCTACCTCGAGCCCTCGCCCGCGCACGCCGAGCTGCTCGGCCACTATCGTGAATCGGCCATGCTCCTCGGTCGTCGCACCGCCGAGCTCCACCTCGCGTTGTCGGCCTCGACGGATCCGTCGTTCGAGCCGAGGGCCTACTCGGCGATGGACCAGCGCTCGAAGTACCAGACCGCGCGGAACCTCATCGGGCGTGTCTTGGCCTCGATGCGCCGCACCATCGGCGGCCTCCCGGAAGACGCGCGCGCGGCCGCCGAGCTCGTGCTCGAGTCCGAGGAGCGGATCCTCGCCAAGTTCGAGCCGATGCTCACGCAGCGCATCGACTCGAAGCAGATCCGCCACCACGGCGACCTGCACCTCGGGCGCGCGCTGTTCACCGGCAAGGACTTCGTCATCCTCGACGTCGGCGGCGCGCGTGACCGTCGGCTCTCGGCCCGCCGTCGCCGGGCCGGCGCCTTCCGTGACGTGGCGGGCATGATCCGCTCCTTCCACTACGCGGCGGCCACGAGCCTCAAGACGCTCCGCCCCGAGGATCAGCATCGCGCCGAGCCGTGGGGCTGGAGCTGGCAGCGCTGGTCCTCGGCCGCCTTCCTGCGCGGTTACCTCGAGACCGCCAAGGACGCGCCGTTCATCCCCAAGAGCGCGGCGATGACCGCGGTGCTGCTCGAGACCGCGACCATCGAGAAGGCGTTCGCCGAGCTCAAGGTGGAGCTGGAGCGCCGCCCCGAGATGGCGTGGATCCCGCTGCAGGGGATCGTCCGGCTCCTCGGAATCCAGGCCGCGAAGTAGCCCGCGCTGCTTCGCGTCGAAGAGCACGTTGTCGAAGAAGGCGATGTTCTTCTGGCCCCCCATGGCGCCGCCCGGCGGCATCAGGCCGAGGCGCAGCGATGGCGTGCTCGACAGCTTCGCGCACGAGAAGACGTGATTGAGCGCCGGCACCTTCTGGACCTGGATCACCACACGTACGCCGGACGGGTCGGCGGTGAGCCGCATCTCGACGTGATTGAAGCGTCCGCCCTCGGGAAAGGCGGTCAAGGCGACGTTCTCGTAGGTGGGCGTCGTGCCGCTGTCGTCGGCGGGCGGATGGCGGACGTTGATGCGCGCCGAGGCGCTGGACACCTCGATGTCGAAGGTGCAGCCGTCGCTGGCCCCCTGCTCGACGCTCGCGACCACCGCGTTGAAGGTCCTCGCGGCGTCGGCGGCCTCCGGCGGCGTGAGCTCGAAGGAGAGGTGCTGCGCGGTGGCGAACGCGGGCAAGGCGCTGAGCTTCCGCCGGAAGAAGGCCTCCGCACCTTGCTGATCGAAGCAGGCGGTGACATCCATCGGGTGTTGTCACGCGTGATCACACCGAACTTCGCCTGAAAGCCGTCGCCGATCGGGTTCTCGCTGTCGAAGTCGGCGCAGAGCGGGCTGCTCGCGTTGACCACGCAGAACCCGGCATCGCCTCCGTCACCCGGGGCGGCGTCCGCGGCGTCCGCGGCGTCGCCGGGGTTCGCGGGGCCATCGGGGCGGACCTCGTCGCCGCCGTCCGCCGCGCGGCTCCTCGCTCGAGAACTCGCTACACGCGACGATGTCGGCGACGCCGATGATCGACCCCAGCGCGACGGCGGCGGACGTTCATCAGAACGTCGCGCTCAGGTTCGCGCCGAGGATGTACGCGCGCGCGCCGGTGATCGGTGTCCCGCCGAGCGTGAACTCGGAGTAGTCGAACTGCACGACATCGAGCGCTGCGCCGACCTTGAGACCGGTCATGAGCCCCAGTATACGCCCCTTGGTCGGCGTGATGCCGTACGTCAGGCGCCCCCCGAACGCGATGCTGGAGAACGGCGAGAGCTCGCGGTCGCCCGTCCAGTACTGGCCCTTCGGGCCGAGCGGCGGATCGCCACCGGTGTAGTCGTCACTCCAGAAGGAGGCTCCGGTCTGCTGGTAGTACCGCACACGCCCGGAGAGGCGAAAGCCCTCGAACAGGTAGCGCTCGATCTCGACGTCGCCCGTGCCGCTCGTGATGTCCCAGGTGTCGCGGTAGAGACGCGCGCCGATGCGGATCGCGAGCTTGATGGGGCGGACGTACAGGTTCGCGCGCGCCGAGATCGACTGGCGGGCGCGATTCTGGGGATGGTGCTCCTGCGCCTTCAGGCCCTGCCCCAGGATGACGCTGCGGTAGGGGTTCGACTGGAAGCCGTCGACGATCTGCGCGGTGTACGCGACCTGGGTCGCGAACGTGGGCGTCCACGCCTGCGTCCACGAGGCCTGGAGCGCGTCGATCGAGAGGCGGTGGCGCGTGCGCAGCGGATCATTGCCGCCGAAGCAACCCGTCGAGTCCTCGAGCGCGCGGAAGCGCGGCGGCTGATCGTTGACCGCCTGGGTGCGGTCGCAGACGAGATCGAAGTTGCGCGCGTACGAGAGCTCGAACTGCGTGTTGTGCTCGTACGCCTCGGTGCGCGCGGCCACGAAGATGGAGTGGGACTTGTAGTCGTTCTCGGTGCCGTAGTTGTACTGCGCGGTGTACGAGACGTCACCCTTGCGCAGGGTGACGCCGCCGTGCGGAGAGTGGCGGTAGTCGTAGACGCTGGCGGTGCTGATGACGTCGGCGCCGGGGTTGACCGCGGCGTAGGCCGGGCCGGCCTTCACCGCGACGCTCGCGCCCGAGACGATGTCCGCCTCGTAGCCGCCCGTGATCGTGACCCAGTCGGCGGGCGAGGCGGAGATGTTCGCGCCGGGGGTGTACACGGTCATGTTCGTGCGCGTCGGCGACTCGAGGTAGAGCGTGTGCGTGGTGTCGACCTGCGCGACCTGCGCGCGCGCGGGGGCCGCGGCGAGGACAGTCGCCACCAAGAGCGCCGCCGCACCAGCGAGCTTCAGTTGCAGCCGCAACCTCCGCCCGACACCCCGCTGCCGCCGTAGGAGCCCTCACGGTTGTCGATCGCGTGCCGGAGCTGCGCGGCCGCCTGCGGGTCCCCCTCGAACCGCATCATGGGGTCGGCGAGCACGGCCCGCTGCTGCGGCCGCACGGTGACGCAGGCTAGCTGACAGCTGACAGCCAACAGCCAACAGTACGAGAAGATCTTTCGCAGCTTGGTCATGTCGTCTCGTCTCGAAACTGTCGGCTGTCAGCTGTCAGCTAACAGCTAAAAATAGACTCCGAAGCCGCCCGAGTAGGTCTGGGC
>JAYTBL010000078.1:0-5576 GCA_043736975.1 Polyangiaceae bacterium | reverse complement strand
TTCCGGGCGTTTACTTCGCGTACAAGTGGTGGAAGCACCGCGCCGAAAACGGCATCCGCTTCTAGAGCGGGGCGTTCTTCGCCGATACCGGCGCGATGCCGGCGTCGGGGCTCGTCACCGTACAGGAGTACGGCTCCTCGCCCCTCCTTGGCCTCGCTTGGTCTCGGCGAAGACCGCCCCACTCTACGCGGGGCGGGAACTACGCTGTCACCGCGCTGTCTGGGCGGGGGATGAGATCCGTTTGCGCTCTGCTGGTCGCCGTGGTCGCCGTGGTCGTGGGGATCGGGGGGCCGGGGGTGGCGTGGGCGTGTGGGAACGAGGTCGAGATGCGCCTGACGCCCGCGCAGCATGTGGCTGCGGCGGAGCGGGATCTGGATGAGGGGCGCGTGGGGCAGGCGGCTTCGCGCGTGCGTGCCAACTATCCGAACATTCGCACGCTCGGCGCCGATGCGCCGCCGCTCGCGCAGCGGGCCGAGCGCATCTACGCTCTCGCGCTCGTGCGCGCCAACGGGCAGCTCGACGCCGGCTACGGCTGGGCGCGCGCCGGCAACTTCGAGTGGGCGATCGAGACGCTCCGCGAGCTCGACGCGAAGCGCCCCAACGATCCGCGCTCGCAGGCGGACCTCGCCGAGGCGCGCTCGCACGTCGCGCGCACGCGCGGCGAGGCCATCAAGACCCTCGAGAGCCTCGACCAGCGCGATCTGCTCGGAAGCGCGTTCGCTTACCTCGCGCTCTCGCGGGCTCGCAGCGAGGTCGGCGACGAAGGCGGCGCGCAGGCCGCCATCCGCCGCTGCACGATGATGAGCACCGACCGCCGCCGCTGCGCGCTCGACTTCCCGGGCGAGCCCATCACCCCGCCGCGCGGCTGAGCGAAGGCGGAGACTGCGGCCGATTCTCAGTCACCTGAGTTGTCACCCTGGCCGCCGTCTCGGAAATACGCTTCCATCTGAATGTGTGGACGAAAGCGACGAGGGCGACACCGGAGTTGGCAGGTCTCATCGGAGACGGCGGCTTCCGCTGGAAAGTCGCGGCTCGGGCGGCGGGCCGGGGGGCCACGGCCGCAGTCCATCGCGCGGAGGATGCGCAGGGCCGCGTGGCTGCGCTCAAGGTCGCGCTCGACGACGAGGGATGGGTCGGCGCCGAGGCGGCGCTGGTCGCGAGCCTCGAGCGGCGCTGGGGCGCCGAGCTGCTCGATGCGGGGCGCATCCCGGCTGGGATCGCGGGGCTGAAGCCGGGCGCGCGTTACCTCGCGACGTCGTGGGAAGAAGGCGAGGATCTCGCGACCGCGCAGCGCGGCGCGACCGCTTCGAGGCGCGCGGAGCTGGCGCTCGTCGTCGCGCACGGCGTCGGTCGCGCGCTCGACGAGCTGCATGCGCTCGGTGTGCGCCACGGTGACGTGAAGCCGGCGAACGTGCTCGTCACCGGCCGTCGTCCGACGCGCGACCGCGCCTGCGATCGCGGCGCGACGCTCATCGACATCGGCCTCGCGTCGCGGATCACCGGCGCCAGCGCCGAGGGAGGCACGCCGCACTACCTCGCGCCGGAGCTGCGACGCGGCGAGCCGGCGACGCCCGCCGCCGACCTCCATGCGCTCGGCACCGTCCTCTCCGAGACCCTCGAGGGCGTGGACGGGAAGGATGCCGCGCTGGTGCGAGGCTGGGTCGCCGCGCTCCGCGCCGATTCACCCGGGGCCCGTCCTTCGGCGGCGTGGCTCGCCGATCGCGCGGCGCGGGCGCTCGGGCTCGCGATCGACGAGGAGGAGCAGATCGCGTCGCGTCGCGCGCGTGTGCGGCGCGCGTACCTCGCGGTGCGTCACGACGAGCTCCGGGCGGGCGCGGAGATCGCGCCGGCGATCGAAGGCGAGCCGCGGCGCTGGCTCACGAAGGCGATCGCGACGGCCGGGCTGCTCGCGGACGCGCCGACCGGCGCGGTGATCGTGGCGCCGCTCGACGCGCTGGGCATGGCGCGCTGGCTGGTAGGGCTCGCGGGCGTCGCCGCGGCGTCATGGCCAGTGCCGCCGGGCACCGAGGCGGAGCTCGCGGAGCGGCTGCTCGCGCTCACGACGGTCGCCGCGCCCGAGGCGTGGACCCTCGACGACGTGGTCGCCGGTCGCGCTCCGCAGCTCGCGTCGCCTCGGCCTCCGGAGAGCTCCGCGGGCGATCGCTGGCTGGCGCTCACGCGCGGGCTCCTCGCGCCGCGCCCGGGTGTCGAGATCCTCGCCGCGGCCGAGGACGCGGTCTCCGGCGACGACGCGCCGGGCTCGGTGGTCCTCGATCTCGTGAGCGCGCTCCTGCGTCGTGGCGAGCTCGGGCGCGCGTTCGCGGCGCTGGGCACGCGGAGCGGGGAGGGGGGCGGAAGCGAGCTGTTCGAGATCACGCTGCTTCGCGCGGAGATCGCGCGCCGGCGCGGCGACCTCGAGGGCGCGGCCCAGGCCGCGCGCGAGGTCGTGGCCTCACGCGCGGAGGCAGCGGTGCGCGACGGCGGACGCGCGCTCCTCGCCCGTCTGGCGTGGGATGCCGGCGATTACGACGCCGCGGAGCAGGCGCTGGGGGAAGCGCGGGGCGCGGCGGCCGCCGAGGTGCGCGGCCTGTGCGCCTACGCGCGCGGGGAGCACGAGCGCGGCCTGCGCATCGTGCAGGAGGCGGCGCGCGAGGCGGAAGGCTCGCTCGCGGTCGCGCGGCTCGAGGCGACGCGCGGCATGCTCGAGCACGCGCGCGGTGATGCGCGCGCGAGCCTGGGTGCCTTTGTCAGCGCGGCCGACCTCGCGACGCGCGCCGGCGCGGTCGTCGAGGAGGCGACGTACCTCACGGGCCTCGCGGCGGCGGCGGTCGACGCGGGCGCGGTCGCGCGGGCCCTCGCGGCGAGCACGCGCGCGGCGCTGCTCTGGGAGCGCCTGCAGCGCCCGGCGCTCGCTGCCCGTGCGCTCCTCGGCCGCGCCGCAGCGTATGCGCTGATCGGCGCCTCGCACGAGGCCGACGACGCCGCGAAGGTGGCCGCCGCGCGCGCGCTCCAGTCAGGCGATCTTCGCGCGGCCGCGTTCGCGCGCTGGGCGGTGGTGGAGACCCGCCCCCCGGGCGACCCGCGCGCGCTCGCAGAGCTGCGGGCGAGCGACCTCGAGCTGGCCGCCGCGCCTGACGAGGATCGCATCCGGGTGGCGGCGCGACTCCTGGTGTGGGCCGATGGTCTGACCGTCTCGGGCGCCCGCCTCGAGGTGGAGGCCATCGATCAGCGCGTGGCGGCCCGCTCGCCCGCCGTCCGCTGGGAATGGTGGGGAGCCCGGGCCACCGCGCTGCTCGTCGCCCGTCGCGCCTCGGGCGTGGCCCCTGCGGCCACGCGCGTGCTCGCGGAGCTCGTCGCGCTGCTCGGGGTGCCGGCGCCGCTGGGATCGCGCGGCCCGGCGCTCGCTGCCGGCGCGCGGCTCGCGGCGGAGCTCGGCGACGGCGATCAGGCGCGGCGCCTCGAGACCGAGCGCCGTCTGGCGGCGGAGGCGCTGCGCGAGGGCTGTCCCGTCGAACATCGCGCCGCGCTCGCATCAGTCCCGTGGGCGAGCACGCTCGCCGAGGGAGCGCCGGCGTCGGCGACAGGCGCGATGGGCGCGATGGGCGCGGCGCAGGTCGAGCAGCTCGACGCGATCGTCCGCTCGCTCGCCTCGCGCGATCGCCTGAAGCCGCTCCTCGAGCAGGTGCTCGACACCATGGTGCTCTGGACGGGCGTGGAGCGCGGCCTCCTGCTCCTGCGTGCGCCGGACGGAAAGCTCGTGCCGCGGGTCGCGCGCAACCTCGCGCGCCGCGATCTTCGAGGCGAGCAGCTGTCGCTCTCGATGGGGCTCGCGAAGCGCGCGATGGAAGAGCGCCAGGCGATCTGCGCGACCGACGCCTACGCGCAGGTCGGCGATCTGCACGCCTCGGTCCACGCGCTGCGCCTGCGCAGCGTGCTCGCGGTGCCGCTGGTGGCGCGCGGTGACGTCCTCGGCGTCGTCTACCTCGACGACCGCGTGCGCCGGGGCGCGTTCGGCGACGCCGAGCTCGGATGGGTACGCCTCGTGGCGAGCCAGGCGGCGCTGGCCATCGCGGATGCGCGGGATCAGGCACTCCTCCGGCGCGCGGTGCGCAGAGCGGAGCGCGCGAACGCGCGGCTCACCGAGGAGCTGGGGGCCCGCGAGGCGGAGCTCCAGGCGGCCCGCGCCGAGCTCTCGAGCAGCGACACGCGCTTCCGCTACGACGAGATCGCGGGCCGGAGCGAGCCGATGCAGGCCATGCTGCGCGTCGTCGATCGCGTCACCGCGAGCGACGTCCCGGTGCTCCTCGCGGGGGAGTCCGGGACCGGCAAGGAGCTCGTGGCCCGCGCCATCCACGCCAACGGCGGGCGCGGCAAGCGCCCCTTCGTGAGCGAGAACTGCGCCTCGGTCCCCGAGACCCTGCTCGAGTCGACGCTGTTCGGGCACATGCGCGGCGCCTTCACTGGCGCCTCCTCGACGCGGAGCGGCCTCTTCGACGTCGCCGACGGCGGGACGCTCTTCCTCGACGAGATCGGCGAGATGCCGCTCAGCATGCAGACCAAGCTCCTCCGCGTCCTCCAGAACGGCGAGGTCCGGCCGGTGGGCAGCGAGCGCACGCACGCCGTCGACGTCCGCATCATCGGCGCCACCCACCGCGATCTCGAGGCGATGGTCGCGGCTGGCACTTTCCGCGAGGATCTCTTCTACCGGCTGAACGTGGTGTCGATCAGGGTCCCGCCGCTGCGCGAGCGCACCGCGGACATCCCGCTGCTCGTCGCCCACTTCGTGGAGAAGCACGCCGAGGGCCGCAAGCTGAAGGTCACGCGCGCCGCCCTCGATCGGCTCGTCGCGTTCCCCTGGCCGGGCAACGTCCGCCAGCTCGAGAACGAGATCCGCCGCGCGTTCGTGCTCGCCGACGACCGGATCGACGTCGCCGAGCTCTCCGAGGAGGTTTCCCGGGGCGGTCCCAGCGCGGCCCGGACCGCCGGCCTGGGCCTCAAGGCCCGGGTCGACGCCCTCGAGGCGCAGCTGGTCAGAGACGCCCTGGACCGCACGAAAGGCAACCAGACCCGAGCCGCGGAGGCCCTGGGAATCTCGCGTTTCGGGCTGCAGAAGATGATGCGTCGCCTCGGGATCCGCGTCGCGCCCTCGTGAGGGCTGGACACGCTGCACGAGGCGAAGTATTCAGCGAGTCCCAATCGGGGTCGTAGCTCAGCTGGGAGAGCGCATCCATGGCATGGATGAGGTCAGGGGTTCGATCCCCCTCGACTCCACTTCTTTTTTTCGTCTCGCCTCGTCTCGCCTCGTCTCGTCTCGCGCGTCCAGCCTCGCGCGTCCATCACGCATCTCGCGCGGTGAGTGAGCGAGGCTCCGGCGGCTCCGGCGGGCGTCCCGAGCACCGCTCGGCGGGGCTCGTGGTACCGTGCGCCGCGCCATGAAGAAACTCGCGATCGCGGTTCTGCTGGGGACGATGGGGATCGGCGGCTGCAATACGCCGGCGAAGGATCCGCCGGCGGATGTCCCGGTCGGCACTGCGCCTGCGTCTCCCACGGCGTCTCTCACGGCCACGGCCACGGCG
>JAYTBL010000077.1:0-24946 GCA_043736975.1 Polyangiaceae bacterium | reverse complement strand
GCCGCGCGTGGCCCGCGTATCGAGGAGCAGTACGCGCTCGACGAGAACGGCATCGTCGCCATCACCATCAAGAATCTCGATGCCGGCTTCGAGCGCGTGTACCGCCTCGGCGCCGGCGGAGTGTAGGCGCGCGCGCCGCGCTCAGGTTCAGCCGCGCTCGCGCACGGTCTGCGTCCCGCGCGGGCCATCCACCAGGATGCGCAGCCCTGGAAAGCGCGGGAGATACGCGAGGGGAGGCGGTCCCTCGCGGTTGCCCTTGACCCGCTTGAGGACCACCTGGAAGCGATCGAGATCGTAGATCGCCTCGTAGCGCGCGTCCCCGACGTCCACGCCGACCGGGAACTCCTTGTCGAGGCCGGCGCGCACCTCGAACGGGACATCGGGGATCGTGAGATCGCCGCCGGAGAGCAGCGCGAGGTCGCCTCCGCTCTCGACGCCGAGCGCGACCAGCCGCGCGGCCACCCACGCCTCGAGCGAGGGCACGGGACCCGCATGCGCCACGCCCGAGGCATGGCCGCGGGTCGCGAGCTGCGCCGCGAGCGCGATCCGCGAGAGGCGTTCGCGGGTCGTGGCGAGCGCCTCCTTGAAGATGCTGCCGCGCAGGAACAGCGCGGCGAGGGCGGCGCGGGCCATCTCCCCCTCGGGTACCTCCTCGCGCGTACTCAGGACCCGCTCCGCGTAGACCCGCTCGAGCTTCGCGGTCACGCGCCCCCGCTCGTGCTGCACGTTGGCGAGCCGATCCTCGCCGAGCCCGGCGCGGGCCATCACCGCCAGCGACACGGGAGTCGCGCAGGTGACGAGGAGCCGCGCGTTCGGGCCGCTCCCGAAGGCGCGCGCGTCGAACACCACGATCGCGTCCACATCGCGTGCGTTCTGCACGGCGCTCTCGCGCGCTAGCTCCAGCTCGGTCCCGCCGTTGCCGAAGGCGACCGCGCGGCCGCGCGTGCGCTTCACGTGCGCCACACGGCGGTCGGCGGCGAGCGCGATGCCCACCAGCGCGTCGCGGTCGACCGGCGTGTCGGCGGGCCCGCCCTCCGGGAGATCGAACGACCGCCGCAGCCGCGCGCGGATGCGCCGGGCCTCCTCGATCACGAAGCCCGAGACGTGGTGGAGGTCGGGCTTGCCGATGCGCACGGCGCGGACGAGCGCGGTCGCGTCGCAGCCGCCGAGCCGGAGATCATCCTGCGGGGTCTGCGGCGCGGGTCCGGGCAGGAACAGCGGGCGTCCGACGCCGAGCGCCGAGACGAGGTCGATCGCGTCCTCGAGGCCTGGCCCTCCCGCGGCGCGCGCCGCGACGAGCAGGCGACCGAGGAACGGATCGAGCGGCAGCGCGAAGACGCCACGTCCGCCCTCGGTGATCGCGCCGCTCGCGTCGAGCACGCCCCACGCCGCGAGATCGGCGCGCGCCGCGGCGAGGGCGTAGGGCTTGGGCGGATCCAGGAACGGCAGCGCCTCGGGGCGCTCGCCCCACGCCGCCGCGGACATCACGAGCGGCACCAGCGACTCGCGGTGGATCTCGGGCGCGGTGCTCTTCGCGAGGCGCGCCGCGCTGCTCCACAGGCGGTAGCAGACGCCGGCCGAGGTCCGCCCCGCGCGCCCCGCCCGCTGCGCGGCGCTGTCGTCCGCGATCGGCGCGAGGACAAGCGCCGCGCGGCCGTCCTGGTAGCGCGTCTGCCGGACGAGCCCCGCGTCGATCACGACGCCCACGCCCGGGATGGTGATCGACGTCTCGGCCACGTTCGTGGCCAGGATCACCTTGCGGCGCGTCGTGCGTCCGAACGCGCGCCGCTGGTCGTCGAGCGAGAGGCCGCCGTGCAAGGGCACGATGGCCGCGTCCTCACCCTCGAGCGCGCGGCGGCAGGCCTCGATCTCGGCCTTGCCGGGCAAGAAGACGAGCACGTCACCCGGGTCGTCCTTCGCGGCGCGCAGCGCAGCCCGCACGCGGAACGGCAGCTCGTCGGGATCGGGCGCCGCCACGCCGCGCTCGAGGTAGCGCACCTCGACCGGGAACGTGCGCCCCTCGGCCGAGAGATGCACGCCGCCGATATGCGCCGCGACGCGGTTCCCGTCGAGCGTCGCCGACATCACGACGAAGCCACGGCGCGCTTGCTTCACGAACAGGGCGAGCAGGAGATCGACGTCGAGCGTGCGCTCGTGCAGCTCGTCGAGCACGATGGTGGCGGCGGAGCGCACCAGCGCCTCGTGGCGGAGGACGATGCCGGGCGTGGCGAAGACGATGCGCGTGGCATCGGTCAGCGCCGCGTCGTCACGCACGATGTAGCCCACCGCCTCGCCGACCTTGCAGCCCTCGAGCTCGGCGACGCGCGCCGCGAGGCTGCGGCAGGCCACGCGCCGCGGCTCGACGACCAGCACGCGCTCGTCCTTGCCGAGATCACGCGCGCGGCACCAGCGCGGCACCTCGGTCGACTTGCCGGAGCCCGTCGGCGACGACACCACGACCGGTCGCTCGCGCACGTTCGCGAGGAACGCGGCGCGCAGCGCTTCGATGGGGAGCGTCGCGGCGAGCGTCCCCTCGTCGGTGCGGTTCACTCAGCGTCGCTTCAGCGTCAGGCGGAGGCCGGTCGCGCCGTAGCGGTAGGTCGCGCCGCAGGAGCTGCCCGGCACCACGTCGTAGGGGAGCGTATCCATGCCGGCGTCGACGACGGCGCCATCGCTCTGCGCGCAGCCGTACTCGAGCGTGATGTTCGTGCCGCTGGTCGTGTACGTGCCGGAGCGGCGGGTGACGGGGCCGAGGCTCGCGTCGGAGAGGCCAGTGTCGATCTGGCGGATGCGCGTGAAGCGGCCGGCGCCGTCGACCACGAACGTCTCGCGCCAGGAGCCCTTCGCGCCGCTCGCGCGCTCGGCGCCCACCGCGTCGTAGACGCCCGCGGGGAGCACGCCGCCCACGTACGCGTTGCTGCCCGAGGGCGCGGCGAACGCCGCCGCGGCCGCGCCGAACTCCATCGTGCCGCAGGCGCCGCCGGCGTCGAGCGACGGGGCAGGGGAGGCGCAGGCATCGCTGTTGGTCGCGCCGTCGGTCGGCACCGCGCCGTCCTCGAGGGGGACCTCGCCGTCGGTGGTGGGCGCGACGGGCGCATCGGTGGTGCTCCCGCCGCCGTCGATGTCGGTGCTGGAGCCATCGCTCGAGGAGCCACCACACGCCACCACCGCCATCGCGCCGGCGAGCGCGCTGGAAAGAAGAACCGCCACGGGAAGAAGACGCATCGCCGCCAGAGTAGCGCAGCGTCCTCGTTGCGCCATGGGGCGCGGCCACAGGTCGTACAGGGTGGTAGAGCAATTGCTCTACATGCGGCCTCGAACACGTCTCATGAGGCCTGGAGACCTCGGTGCTGTTGCCTCGGACGAGAACGGAGGGATAGGTCCAAGGGTCGATTGCACCTAGAGCAATCACTCTAACTTCGAGGACCCGTCGTCATGCCTTCCCCCCGCTTCCCGGTCGCCGCTGCCCTGCTCGGAACGCTCACCGTCCTCGCCGCCGCGGCGTGCGGGAGCAATCGTCCGGGCGGCTACGAGGAGCCCGCGCCGGTGGCGCCGACCGGACCCACCGGACCGACCGGCGACCTGGGCACCTCGGGCGGCACGCCCAAGGAACCCACCGGCATCGGGTCGCTGATCGGCACGGTGCTCGCCCCCGAGGGCACGGTCCCGATCTCGAACGCGCTCGTCTACCTCACCGCGACGCCGCCGCCGGTGCAGGCGCCGGGCGTCTTCTGTGACAAGTGCGTCGAGCTCCCGGCCGGCACGTCGTACGCGTACTCGAAGGCCGACGGCACGTTCAAGCTCCAGGTCTACGCGACCGGGCCCCAGTACCTGGTGACGCAGAAGGGCCACTTCCGGCGCGTGCGTCCGTTCACCACCGCCACCGGCGAGGTCGCGGTGCCGGGCGCGCTCACCACGCTCCCCGGCGCGCCCGACCCGGCGAAGGGTGACGAGATCCCGCGCATCGGCGTGACGTTCGGCGGCTTCGACAAGATCGAGCTCTCGCTCAAGAAGCTCGGGATCACGTCCTTTGATCGCTACGGCAAGGACCCGTTCAACGATCCCAAGGGCCTGCCGCCGAGCGTGGGGCAGCCAATGGACCTCCTGAACGCGCCGCAGAAGCTCGCGCAGTACCACATCGTGCTCTTGCCCTGCGCCCTCGGCGGCCTCAGCTGCGGCGCCCCCACCGGCGCGCAGAAGGACAACCTCCGCAACTTCGTGAGCGCCGGCGGGAAGCTCTACGTCACCGACTACTCGTACGAGTACGTCAACCAGACCTGGCCGGGCTTCATCACCTGGAAGGACAAGAACGGCAACGACATGACGTCGAGCAGCGCCTATGGCGCGGCCTGCCAGGACGGGGCATACACCAAGCCCGGCACCGCCAATGATCCTGGGCTCTCGTCGTGGCTCGGCGCGATCGGCGAGAAGAACTTCGATCTGAAGGACAGCTGGACGATCATCTCGAAGGTGAGCCCGCAGCCCGGCAAGGACGCCGACGGCAAGGCGGTCACGATCACGCCCAAGGTCTGGATGACCTCGAACGGTACCGGCCCCTCGACCGTGAGCTTCGACAACCAGTGCGGTCGCGTGCTCTTCAGCACGTACCACGCGGAGGGCGGCGAGGCCGACGCGCTGCTCGCGCAGGAGAAGGCGCTGCTCTTCATTCTGCTCGAGGTCGGCGTCTGCATCGGCGAGCAACCCCCGCCCCGCTGACCGCGCACGCGGGTGGTCCATCGAGCAGGTGGGGATCCACCGAAGGGAAGCTCAGCTGCCCACGGTGGGATCCGCCTCGGCGGATTCCTGGGTAAGATCAATGCTCACTCGATGTAGGTAGCTGTGGCACGGGGCGTGCTCCCGGAAGAGGGATGCGCTCCCTCCGTCCCGCCGGATTGCTCCTCGCTGTCGCCTCGATCGCCCTCGGCGCGTGCTCCAGCGCCCCGGTGGAGGACTCCGCGTCCGACGAGGGCGCGGTGGTCCAGAAGTCCGACGCGCCGAAGCTGTGCGCCGCGGTCCGCGGGAACGGGCAGTCGATCCTCACGCACTTCGCGTCGCTGTCGCGCATCGTGGAGCACTACGGCGTCGTCGACGGCATGGCCGGTGGCAGCTCGGGCAGCATCACGACCTTCACGTACGAGAGCATGCTGAAGAACCCCGCGATGAAGGGCGACCCTTCCCGCATCGCGCTCGCGCTGAAGAGCGTCCAGGGCTACGCCGACGTCGTCGGCGACTCCGACGAGGCCACCGCGATCAAGGGGCTCGCCGCGGCGGCCGGCAAGCTCGAGGCCGACTACGCGGCGAGGGGCATCGAGGCGCTCGGCAGCGAGCAGGCAACCGAGGCCGCGAAGCGCCTGAAGGAGATCCTCGCGGTCCCCGAGCTGAAGTCGATCGTGAACCCCGAGATCTTCACGATGCTCGCCGATGAGCCGCACCTCGCGTTCAACGTGAACGAGATCAAGACGTCGATCACCCAGCTCGGCGCGTTCTCGGTCGACGACAACCGCCTCTTCTTCCGCACCGGCGTCCTGGCGTGGCCCGCGCTGGCGAAGATGTTCGGCCGCGTCGGTGACTTCTACGCCGGCTACGGCCCGAGCGACGACGCAGGGATGGGCGCCTGGCTCGACGCGTGCGCAGAGAGCACCCGCGACAAGCCGTGGTCGGAGGCCAGGAGCGTCGCGCTGAAGAGCGGCGGCACGTGCGGCGACGCCTTCGGCAAGCTCGTCACGAGCTTCCGCGCCAAGGCCCGCGCCGCCGAAGGCACCTACCCCTCGCGCATCGACGAGCGCGTCGGCGACGCGAAGTCCCCGCTCCACAAGCTCGTCTCGACCGCGGTGCTGGAGCGCGACGCGGTCAAGAAGTACAAGGCGGCCCGCGCGCGCTACGTCACCGGCGAGTTTCCCGCCGGCAACATCCCTTTCGCGCCCTCGTTCGCCGACGTCAACTTCGGCTACTGGGGCAGCGAGTCCGATCTCGCGAAGGTGAAGAGCAACCCCGAAGGCTTCGACGACCTCAAGACCAAGAAGTTCTCGTCGCTCGGCAACGCGACCTGGCGCGAGATCCTCGCCGCCTCGCCGGCCGAGCCCGGCCTCTCGCGCTTCGTCGAGCTCTCCGACGGCCGCTTCTCCGGCGGCGGCTGGAGCGATCTCGCCCCCGCGCTGGTCCTCAAGAACCTCGGTTGCGAGCAGGTCATCTACGTGACGCGCGAGGGCGACGAGTCGGGCTTCGCCACCAAGATCGCGAAGAACGCCGGCATGTCCGAGGCCGAATGGAAGGGCCTCTACGATCTCTCGAACGAGAGCTCGGGCTACGCCCGCTCGGTCGCCGCCGCCGACGGCGTGTGGTGCACGAACTGGAACGCCTTCACCGACGCGCAGATGCCGGGCGCGGTCCTCGACGCGTGGGGCGCGCCGTTCGAGACGCAAGCCTCGTTCAAGACCACGGCGCGCACCCCCTACGAGCGCGTCACCAGCAGCACCGGCAAGGCCGGCTGCACCCCCGGCATCAGCGCCGGCGCCACGTTCCCGAAGTGAGTCAGGGGATCAGCCCGAAGAACTTCGCGGAGTAGTAAGGGCCCCAGATCCCCGCGGAGTTCGTCCAGTCCTGCACCGCCTTGCTGTCGCTGGAGGCGGTCTTGCTGGGGACCGGATCCCAGCCGCCCTGATCGGGGCCAGAGCCGGGATCGACGGGCGTGCCGTGGCCGATGCCCTTCATGACGACGGTGGCGAGCACCGTCTGGCCGCCCTTCGCGTACTCGACGTAGTCGCTGCCCCTCAGCGTGCTCTTGGTGCCCGCGTCGGTGATGCCCAACGCGCCCTTCCACTGCTGCGTGACGTCGGCGAGGTTCTCGGGGGTGACGGCGCCGTCGGCGTCGCCCTGGAACACGAGGAGCTTCGGCTTGCGCGCGGTCGCGCTCTTCCAGACCGCGGCATGGGCGCCGGTCACGAGCGACGCCGCGTGGTTGCCGGGCCAGGTCCAGCCCGCGCCCTTCTTGCCGAGCGCGGCGCACGACGTGGAGCAGCCGTAGGCGCCGCCCGCGAACATCGAGCCGCCCGCGAAGACGTCGGGATAGGTGGCGAGCATCACCGTGGTCATGTACGCGCCGGCGGAGAGGCCGTTCGCGAAGATCCTTTCGGGATCGATGGCGTGCTCGGCCTGCACGTCCTTCACCATCGTGGCGATCTGGGTGGGCTCGAGATCGCTACGGCCGATGCCGCTGGTGCCGAAGAACGCGTACCAGGAGAAGGCCGCCGTGCCCTTGTCGGGGAAGATGACGTAGAACTTGTGCTGCTGCGCGAGCGTCGCCCACTGCGAGGTCGACTTGAAGCCCCACGCCGAGCCGGGCGAGCTCACCTGCACGACGCCCTGCGTGTAGCCGTGCATCGCGACCACCAGGCCGGCAGGCGCGCTGGTCATGCCGGTCGGGACGCAGACCCACATCTTCATGCCGCCGTACGCCTTGGGCGACAGCGTGCACGGAGCCTCGGCGGGCGCGCCGCCGTCACCGGTGCCACCGTCGCTCCCGGCATTGCCCGAGGAGCCGCTGCTCCCGCTGCTCGATCCGCTGCTGCTCGATGGGCCGGACGACGCTCCGCCTTCCTCCGCATCGTCGGCGTTGGTGACGCTCTCGGCGCAGCCGGCGCAAGCCATCACGACCAGGAGAGGACCAAGCCCGAGCTTCATCATGCGAGCGCAATTCGCAGGATGCATGCCGCCCGCCCGGATCGCGAAGCGCCAGGAAAATAGGGCTCTCGCGACCCACCGCGTCGCGAGTGACGCAGATCATCGCTCCGCGAGCCGCGTCACGAGCTGTCAGCTCACTCGGCGTACATCGTGATGTCGGTCGCGGCGGCGAACGAGAGGCGATGCGCCTCGCTGTACTGCGGATGACGAACGAGCACGTGCCCGTCGGACAGGAGCGTGTGCTTCCAGTTGCGGCGCGGCGTGCCCGGGCGGAGGAGCTGCTCCTCGACCAGGCAGTCGCCGGCGAGCTTCACGAACTCATCGAGCCCGTCGATGCGCGTGATTCGCCCCTGGCCGCGCGCGCGCTTGAAGACGATGCCGGCGTTGTAGCGGCGCGTCGCGTCGGCCTTGAACGTGCCGTGGCACGAGACCCGCGCCCACTCGCGGAAGAGATCGATGTCGCTCGTGTAGTTCATCTGATCGACGATGTGCGCGCCGCCCGGGCGGCAGCCGATCTCGCCGAACACCGCCTCGCCCTTGGGCGTGAGGAACCATTCCATGTGCGTGAAGCCGGTGCCCATGCCGAGGGCGCCGAGCACCTTGCGCCCGAGCTCGATGCCGCCCTGCAGCCTGGGCTGCTGGAGATCGCGCACCGTGATGATGACCGGGCTCACCCACTCCAGCGAGCGCATCTCGAGCGGCTTCGGGAGGTACGCGGCGACGTTCTCGTAGGCCGGCTTGCCCTCGATGCAGACCGTGTCGAACGTGAACTCCTCGCCGTCGATGTACTCCTCGCAGCTCGCCTCACCGACGCCGCGCATCTTGGCGATGATCACGTCGAGCTCGGCGGGGCTCTCGGCCTTGTAGGTGTCGGCGCTGCCTGCCCCGGCGATGGGCTTCACGATGAGCGGGTAGCCGAGCTCCTCGGCGGCGGCGCGGACGTCCCGCTCGGTGAGCGCGCGCCGCGACTTCGGCACGCGCAGGCCGGCGGCGGCGACGCGCTCCTTCATCAGCTGCTTGTCGCGGAAGCCGCGCACCGTGTCGGCCGACATGCCAGGCATGCCCCAGCGCTCGCGCAGACGCGCCGCGAGGATCACGAGGGGCTCCCAGTTCGCGAGCACGCGATCGATCGAGCGACCGCGGAGCCACGCCGAGACGCGGTCCATCACGTCTTCCTCGGCCATGATGCGCGGGACCTGGAGGTAGTCTTGGAGATAGGGCTTCACGCGGGCGGGGAGCGCCTCGCGCGGCGTATCGCCGACGCCGTAGACCTCGGCGCCGACCTCGGCGAGGCCGCGCGTGTACTCGATCATCTCGGGCGGATAGAGGGGCGCAAGGAAGACGACGCGCATTGGGCGAGCCCTCTACCACGCCTTGCGAGCGACGTTCAGCGGCGATCGCTGGGACCGAGCACCGTGGGCCTTCGCCACACCGGGAGATAGGCGGCCGCGAGGACGAGGATCGACGCGCTCATGGCATCCCAGCGCAGCTCCGGCCAGCGGCACGTCACCAGGAACGCCGCGAAGAAGCCGCCGACCGCCACCCAGGAGCGCGGCTGGACGCTGGCCGCGAAGGTCGCGGCGAGACCCCACACCAGGAGGATGAGCGACTCGCCGGCGGCCTTGGGCAACCCGAGGAGGTGGCCGCCGACCTGGAGCGCGAGCTGCCCCGCACCTGCGACCGCGAGGCCCGCGATCATCCGGCGGTTCAAGGCGGTGCGGAGCAGCGCGCGCCGCCCCACGAAGACGAGGAGCGCGGCGAAGGAGAGCCCGAGCCCCGAGGCAAGGTAGCTGAGCGCGACCGGGTCCGAGTCCTTTGCGATGCGTCCCAGCACCTGCGGGATGACCGACCAGCCGACGCCGAGGACGCCGGCGATGATGGTTCGCGTACCGCTGCCCAGCTTGGGATCGTGATCGGCCTCGAGCTTGCGCAGCTCGTCGAGCTGCTTGGTCTCGGCGGCGCTGCTCTCGAGCGCTGCACGGACGCGCGCCCGGAGCTCCGCGGGCGGGTCGGCGAGCTCCGCGAGCGCGCTGGCCGCGGCCTGCGGGGCGCCGCGCGCGAGCTCGAAGTCGATCATCCGGGCCACGGTCCGTGAGAGACCTCGCCGCGCGGTCTCGTTGTCCGCGGACTCGCGGAGCGCCTGCCGGAAGCCGAAGCGGCACTCCGCGAACAGGCCGTAGAGCCGATCATTCTCGAGCGCGGCGCCGGGGCCCGCCGCGAGCAGCACCTCGAGCTGCTCGAGCCGCTGCGTTGCCTCCGCGGAGATGGCGAGCGAGCTGCGGTGGCGCAGGTACCATTCGATACGAAGCCGCAGCGCCTCGGCCGAGGCGAAGCGATCCGCAGGGCGCGCGCGCATCGCCTGGCTCGCGATCGCGGCGAGCTCCGCGGGGACCTCCGCGCCGAAAGGTGAGTGTCGAGGACAGGATGGAGTCGACGATCTCCCGGAAGCTGCCGACATGCGGCGGACGCCGGGTGAGGATCTCGTGGAGCACCGCGCCCAGCAGGTAGACGTCGGTGCGCTCGCCCAGGGGACCGCCGCCACCCAGCATCTCCGGCGCCATGTAGTTCGGCGTCCCCGCGAAGCCGGTCTGATCGGCGGCGAGCGGCAGGCGACCCTGCGCATCGGGACGCAGGCTCACCGCCAGACCCCAGTCGACGAGGTAGACCTCTCCGAAGCTGCCGATCATGACGTTCTCGGGCTTCAAATCGCGATGGATCACGCCGCGTGATGCGCGAGGCTCACCGCGTGGCACAGCTGGACGAGGATGCGCAGGTGCTGCTCGAGGAGATCGACGTCGCCGTAGCGCGAGCGAGCGAACGGCTCGCTGCGAATGAGCTCGCCCTACTCGACGCCGTCGATGCGCTTGAGGACGATGATGGGGGAGCCCGATTCGTCACGGCCCAGCTCGTAGACCGCGACGATGTTCGGATGCTCGAGCAAGCCCATCACCCATGCTTCACGCAGGAGCGCGACCGTCGCCGTGTCGTCGTCGACCTCGGGTCGCACCGTCTTCCCGGCGACGATGCGACCGAGCGATCGCTGGGTCGCGAGCCGGACGAGCCCCATGCCGCCCTCGCCGATCGTGCGACCGAGATCGAGCCCGCCCCGCGCCTGCTGGCTCTCGCGGTCGAGCGCGAGGAGCCGCTGCTCCGTCTCGGAGGAGGCGCTCTGCGATCCGCCGATCCGTGAGCGCGGATTACCCGCGATCGTGACCGCGAGATCGCGCATGAGGGAGTCGGCGTCGAGGGCGCGCAGCACCTCGGCGTCGGTCATCGTGGCGAGGCGTTGCGCGTCGAGCGCTCCGGCGGGGGGTCGGGTCGAGGCCAAGCGCCGTGATGGTACTTGCCGCCCCGGCGGCGTGGTGGTGGGAACGAACGAACATCGCTGAGATTGACGCGCGGACGACTCTTGACGACCGTGGCCGGATCGCATGCCCCGTAACGTTGTCTTCTGCGCCCCGTTTCCGATCGAGACCACCCTGCGCTTCGTGCGCGCCACGAAGAAGCTCGAGGACGTGCGCCTCCTCGGCATCGTGGTCAATCCCCCCGAAGGGCCGGACGCCGGCCTCTTCGACGACGTGGTCCGCGTCACCGACGCGCTCGCGGTGCAGGACGTCATGGACGGCGTCGAGGTGCTGAAGCGCCGGCACGGCCAGCCGCATCGCATCATCGGCATCCTCGAGCCGCTCATGGTGCAGATGGCGCAGGCGCGCGAGCGCTTCGGCGTCCAGGGCTCGCGCGCCAGGACCGCCGAGCTCTTTCGCGACAAGGCGACCATGAAGGAGGCGCTCCGCGCGGCGGGCCTCCCGGTCGCGCGCCACAAGCTCGTCACGTCGCAGGACGACGCGCGCGCGTTCGCCGCCGAGGTCGGCTTCCCCATGGTGCTGAAGCCCCCGGCGGGCATGGGTGCGAAGGCCACGTTCCGCGTGAACGACGAGGGGGCGCTCCTCCGCGCGGTGGTCGGCATGCGCGTGAACCGCGAGAGCCCGGTGCTCGCCGAGGAGTTCCTGCGCGGTCGTGAGTTCTCGCTCGAGACCGTGACCACGAGCCGCACCCCGCGCGTGCACTCGATCTCGCACTACCTGCCGTCGTGCCTCGAGGTGCTCGAGAACCCGTGGATGCAGTGGACGTGCCTCCTGCCGCGCGAGCTCGACGAGCCGCTCTACGAGAACGCGCGGAAGATGGGCTTCGCCGCGATCGAGGCGCTCGGCCTCGACGATGGCATGACCCACATGGAGTGGTTCGAGCGCCCCGACGGCAGCCTCGCCATCGGCGAGATCGCGCAGCGGCCGCCGGGCGCGAACATCTCGCTCATGACCGGCCTCGCGCACGGCATCGATCCCTACCGCGCGTGGGCGCGCGCCGTGGTCGACGGCGAGCTCGATGCGCCGTGGAACCGCAAGCTCGCGGTGGGGTGCGCGTTCCTGCGCGGGATGGGCCAGGGCCGCGTGGTCTCGGTGACCGGGCTGCACGAGGCGCACGAGGCGGTCGGCTCGCTCATCGCCGAGGCGAAGCTCCCCACCGTCGGCGCGGTGAAATCGGACGGCTACGAGGGCGACGGCTACGTCGTGGTCCGCCACGAGAGCACCGCCGTCGTCCAGCGCGCGCTGAAGCTGCTGATCGAGACCGTGAAGATCCACTACGCGGGCTGATCCGGAGGTCGCGGTTGTCTCCCTACATCAGCTCGGCGAAGCGGCTCCGAGCGCGACCGGGAGAGTGATAGTGTTCGAGGGATGCGTCGCGGGTCACCGCTCCTCCTTCTCGCGCTCCTGGGGTGCACGACGTTCGGCCAGACAGATGGGGTCGATGGCGGCGGGGATGGCGGCGGGGATGGCGGCGGGGATGGCGGCTCGGACGCGGACGCTGGAGTCGATGCCGCGCTGCCGTCTCAGTGTGATGACTTCGAGCGACCGACTCCGGTCGGCAAATTCTGGAGCCGGAAGATCGGGACGGAACCCAAGGTAGTGAAGGGCCAACTCGAGGCTGGCCTGGAGAGCTCACCCCCCACCCCATCGTCGAGTCAGCTGGAGACCAACGAGTTCTCGCTCCAAGAGTCGACGATCGAGGTGAGTGGCTCGATCAAGCTCGCGGCGAGCTGGGGCGCGTCCGGCACCTTCACGGGACGGATCTTCCTCATCGATGTGGACGGCAGCCCAACGTCGACGGGGGAAGTGGCGCGACTCGGCGTGCGCGACAATCAGGTCGTCGTCTACTACCGATCGTATCTGGACGATGGCGGCAGCTCGACGATCACCGAGAAGATCGCCGGCCTCGCGCAAGACGACCTCTCGGCTGCCGCGCGCGTCACGTTTCGCGTGGTCTTCGCGCCGCAGGGACATATCACTTTGTTGCTCGACGGCGTGGCCAAGTACGACAAGGTGCTGGCGTTGAGCACTGGCCGACCCAGGACGTTCACCGCGGCGATCGGCGTGGAGCACGCGGACGGCTCCACGCCGAAGAGCCTCGTCACGTTCGACGACGTGTGTGTCGCCCATCGCTGAGGGCTGACTCAGAACTTCACCGCGCGAGGCTGTTCTTCACCGCGATAGTCCTTGGGGCGATCGAGCCGCGGCTGGAGGTAGGTAACGGTCGTGAGGTTGCCGACGCCTTCGAAGCCGATGTTCACCCCGGCATAGTTGCTGGAGCGCGCCCATAGATTGCTGCTCCTGGGGTAGGGGTCGCTGGCGCTGATCGCCTGCTGCTCGAGCAGGACGGTGGTTCCCGAGAACAGCTCGAAGTGCTTCTCGCGGATCCAGTTGAAGCGCAGCCCGGTGCCATAAAGATCGCGCACCGCGATGCGGCGGAACGTGTCGTGCTGCACCTGCGCCAGCACCTCGAGGTAGAGGAGCGGCGTCGTGAAGTAGTTGTAACGGAGGTGCAGGTTCTTACCCACCAAGGTGGATGAAGGCGTCACGCCGACAGGTTCTCATCCATCGATCTGATGCGCGACGCGTGGCCGCTCAGGGCGGAGGCGCGGCGGTCGACAGCTTCATGAGGAGCTCGCATTCGCGGCGCGCCACGTCGAAGGGCATGGTCTTCGACGCGACCTGGCAGCGGAGGTCCTGCACGGCGCCTTCGCTCTGCTGACTCCCCCGTGGCAGAAGACGGAGATTCCTCCAGCCACCGACCTCCCCCGAGGTCGGAACGGTGGTGATCGTGAGAGCGCGAAGTCGGCCGTCGTCGCGGGTTCTTCTTCAGCGTGACGGCGTTCGCGCCCGAATCACTTCTTCGGGGTCGGCGGCACTGCCTTGTCGCCCTGGGGAGTCTTGACCATCTCCTTGACGGTCTGCTCCTGGCTCTCGATGTGGAACTCCACGCGTCGATTGAGCGCGCGGTTCTGCTCGGTGTCGTTCGCGACGAGCGGGCTCTCCTTGCCCATGCCCTTCGCGGTGAGGCGATCGGCGGCGATGCCATGGCTGCTCAGCCACTTGAGCACCGCCTCCGCGCGCTGTTGCGACAACTTCTGGTTGTAGTCGGCGGCTCCGACGTTGTCGGTGTGACCCTCGACGCGTACGCGCTTGATCTCGGGGTGATCGGTCATCACCTTCGCGACCTCCGCGAGGAGCGAGTCGCTCTCCGGCTTGATGGCCGCCTTGTTGAAGTCGAACTTCGGCTGCTCGAGGATCTGGATGAGCCCCGCCTTGATGAACACGCGCGGGCAGCCGGAGGTCTTCGGATCGGCCGACTTCGGGCCGGCCGCGTCCGGGCAGGCGTCGACATCGTTGAGCACGCCGTCCTTGTCGCGGTCGGTGTCGGGACACCCGTTCGTCTTGGGATCGTTCGTCTTGATGCCGGGCACGTCCGGGCAGGCGTCGTCCTTGTCGAGCACGCCATCGCCGTCGCTGTCGCGGTCCGGCGGACAACCGTTGGTCGCCGGGTCGTCCGTCTTGATGCCGGCCGCGTCGGGGCAAGCATCGACCTCGTCGGGGATGCCGTCGCCATCGCGGTCCGACGGCGGAGGAGGAGGCGGAGGGGGCGGCGGCGGTGCGACCACGGGCGGCCCTGGGATGGCGGGCGCCCATTCGAGGGACATGAGCCCGCGGAATTCGGCCGTTCCCGCCGCGTGCGAGAGGCCGGGACCGGCGCCTAGACCCAACCGAAAGTCGCCCGACGTGTAGTGACCGCTGCCGAGGAGCGCGAGCGGAGTCGTGCGGGCACCGAAGAATGCCCCGCCGTCCGACACGATGGTGCTGCCCGCGAGCTCGGGTCCGATCAGGAGATTCTTCTCGAGGAAGCGCGCGCCCGCGGCCATGTTGAAGTTGACCTCGCTGCCGGTCGGATGACCCGCGACCGGAGCGTCGTTGCCGCGGTAGGTGACGCCGACCGACGCGGCGTACGCGAAGTCGCCGATGTCGCCTGCCGCCGCGAGGCGCGGCCCGATGCGGATCGAGCCGTCGCCGAGGAGCTTCGCGGGCTCACCCGTGGGAAGCCACACGCGTGTGCCCAAGGCGAGCGTGAACGCGTCGCCGTAGGTGCCGACGAGGCGGACGTCGGCGGCGAGACGGAGGTCGCCGAAGCCGCCCGAACTCGACCCGACGACGCGTTGTCCAGCGACGACGCCGCCGCCCGCCGATACCTCCTGCACGGGCGTGAGCGGAAGGCTCGCCCCGATGCGCAGGCGATCGAACAGCACGAGTGATCCACCGACATGAAAGAAGAGCTGGCTGCCGACGATCTTGGTGTTCTCGGAGTCGTCGGGATTGAGCAGGACGTACGGCTTGTGTCCGTAATCTGCGATGAGGCCGAGGGCCGGCCGGAAGTTGCCACGGAGATCGAGGGTATCGGCAACGAACCACTCGCTTCCGCGCTCCGATGGCTCGAAGCGATTGAGCGCGAAGCGGGCCGTCTCCTGCGCGCGGGCAGTTCCCTGCGTGACGAAGACCGCGGCGGTCGCCGCAAGAAGGCTTAGCGATTTTTTCACGGGCACACGGCCTTCGAGATTTGGTTGGAGAGCAACGTGACCGAGCCGTTACGCGCGAGCGCCCGCCCCGTCACTGCTGCGCCCGTGTTGAGCGAGATGTCCGAGAACGCAACGACGTTCCCGGCGAGGAGGGCGTTGTTGAGCACCGTCGCCGAGCTGCCGACCTGCCAGAAGATGTTGCAGGGAGTGCCACCCTTGATGACCGTCACGGTGCTCGCCGCGACGTCCAGCGTGCTCCCGATCTGGAAGACCCAGTACGCGTTGGGATCGTTGTCGGCGTCGAGGAAGAGGGTGCCGACACCGATCGCCGCCGACGACGCGAAGCAGTAGACGCCGGGCAGGAGCGTCTTGCCAGCAAGGTTCTGGCCCGTCAGGACGTTGGCCGCGGGGCACGCTCTTCCTTTGAGATCGTCGTAGAGCTTCGTGAGATCGAGCTGCGCCTGCACGACGAGGGCGTCGGCTCCGAGATGCGTCGTGCCCATCGGCTGACCCACCGGAATTCCCGTGACCGTGCTGCCTGGTGAGACCCCTAGATTGCCGCCGATGGTCGTCCCGGCGCCGCTGTTGGTGACGGTTTGTCCGCCGAGAACGGCGAAGCTCTTCGCCGCGCCGAGCTGGGGAACGTTCCCGCTCAGGGCATCGGCGCCGCCATCGAGGTCGGCGCCGTCGGCGTCGCTGGAGCCGTCGCCAGTCGCTCCATCCGACGGATCACCGTCGCGACGCCCGGTGCCGTCGAGCGCGGCGTCGTCGAGCGAACCGGGGCTCGGAGGGTCGACGTAGTCTGAGCCGCCACAAGCGACCGCGAGGACGAGCGTGCACGGCCCGATTGCGAGGAGGGCAGCGAGTCTGAGCTTCATTGTCGCGCCGTGCATCCACGATCCGTGCCGTGGGCCGCAGCCACATCGGCAGGGCTTTGTCTCGGCTGCTCGAGAGGAAGCGGGACAACTTGACGCATACGCGCTCCAATCGCGCAAGATCGCGGCACTCTGCCTTGCTCGGTCAGAGCAGGTTCCTCCAAGCCCTCGGCGAGCCCACCGCTCCTCCCAAGCGCGCGCCTCCGCGAGGGCCGCCTGCTGGGCAAGTCGCGCGCTGCGCATCCGCTCGCTGCTCGACATGTACGTGCTGCGCACGCTGCAAGAGGGCCCGGTGGGCGTGCAGGTCGATGCCGTCCGTTCGACTCGCTACTGGCGCGCCTCCAGGGGCTTGGCTACCGGACGGTAGCGGTGAGCGACTATGCCGGCGACGTCTTTGCGCGCGCCAGGTTCGGCTTCGGCGACCTCGACGTCCCACGCGGCTCTTTTCCGGCGCTGCTGCGCGAGCTCGCGATCCAGAGATCGACTCCGCTGCTGCCCTTTCTCCGGTCGCGCACCGGCCGGTCCGTGTTTCCGGAGCTCGCGCGTTGGGGCGACGGCGCCGGCCGAGAGCGAGCCGCTGTACGAGTTGCCGGCGCGGCTCACGATCGCGCCGTCGATCCAGAGAAAGTTCGGGTTCTGACTGAGCGCGGAGCGCAGGGCCTCGGCGTTCACCTGGGCGTACGACATGCCGCTTCATCCCGCGAGACTACCGTTTCAACGGCCGCCAGAAGGACGTATCGCTGGGGGATGGATCTGGAGCCGTATCGCTCGGCGGCGTCGCCTCCTCCGTCGGCAAGCGAGGGCGACGTGGTCGACGAGGCGACCCGTCTCGGGCTGCTCCGCTCGGTGCATCGCGCGCTACCGCTCTGGCGCGGTGTGCTGCCGGCCGCGATCGTTCCGGTCGTGGTCGCCTCCGCGTTCTGGGGGCAGTGCGACCGCGGCCTGCTCGCGGTCGTGAGCGCCTTCGGGGTGCTCGTCTTCGCGATCGTGGCGTGGGGGCCACTGCGGCGGCGAGGACTACGGCTCGAGGTCCACGCACACGGCGTCGTGGTCGTCACGCCGCGCACGCGCGAGGCGGTCGTCTTCGAGGACATCGACGAGCTCTGGTACGAGCTCAACGTCCACTCGCTGGCGGTCGGAAAGGTGGCGCGCATCGTCCTCGTCCGGCTTGTCGACCACGCGGGGGTCGAGCATCGCGTACCGCTCGCCGTGGACGACGCGGCGACGGCGTTCCAGTGGATCGTGAAGCACTGCTCGGATCGACTGCTGCTCGATGCCCAGGCTGCGCTTCGCGCGGGCGAGGCCCTCACGTTCGGCGACGTGCGCATCGATCGCGAGGGCATCACCTTCGGAAAGGACGCCGCCGTGGCCTGGAGCGAGATCCGGCTCGCGCGCCTGCAGCCTGGCTCGATTGCGCTTTTCAGGCGCCGCTCGCCGCTCCCCTGGCGGACCGTGAGGCTCGACCGGATCCCCCATCCGACGCTCTTCGTGAGGCTGTTCCGCGAGCTCGCGGCGCGCGTGGAGATCGACGACCCGCTCTCGACTCCGAAGGCCTAGGAGGCGGGCTGGCGTTCGGCGACGTAGAGGCGGCTCACGTCGCCGTCGCGCCGCGTGAAGTAGAGGCGGCAGCCGTCGAGCTTTCCGGCGCGAGCCTCGTGTCGTCATCGGCAACCACGGTGGTGCCGTCGGAGGGTGACGCGGATGCGGCGCGGCGGCAGAAGATCGGGCTCCTCGTTGGCGAACAGTCGACGATCACGCACGCGGCCAAGTCGCCGCCGATCGCAGTGCGTGGTGTCGGCGGTCCCATGAATCCGGCGGGTGCGGAGAAGGTCGACCCCATGGATCTCGCGTTCGACGGCGCCCTCGAGCGAGAAGCGACCGACGCCGAGATCGGAGCACTTCGCGAGGCACGCGCCGACGCTGCTGCCGGGGGCGCGCTCATCCCGCACGAAGAGTTCATGCGTCGCGCGCGCGAGCACTTCGGCGTGGAATGACCTGGGCCCTCGAATGGACGGGCCTCGCGCTCCGTGACTTCTACGCGCTGCCACGGTGGACGACCGCAGCCCGCATCGATGAAGCCCTTCAGCGTCTCGCGACGACGATGCGAGGCGAGCTGAGACGGATGGTGAATCGACGGTCAGACCGAGACGGCCCTCCTCGTCCCGCCGTACTCCGTGCTCTTGAGCCGAGACAAGCGACGTCGAACCATCGTCGTCTGGCGCATCGTCCGGTACGCCTAGGCGCGGCGAGATGCGTCGCCATGCGGAGTCAGGATAGTCACACGCTCGCGAGGAACGCGAGCCGGCTCCTCTCTGCGGCAAGGCTTCGCGGCAGCGCTTGACGCGAGCGCGACGCCCGCGGATGACCGCAGGATGAAACCCAGACTGTTCGCCTCTGTCCTCGTCCTCGGCGTGCCGTCTCTCGTCGCGATCGCGGCGCAGTCGAACGCGGCCCCCGGCGTGGGTGCAGCGGGCACGAGCCAGCCGTCGGTGGGCACCTCCGGCCCCGCGCTGACGGCGCGTCCGCAGCATCCTCGCTTCGTGGGGGTGCGGGCGGCGCCAGGGGTCGTCTACACCTCGGGGCGTTTCGGCTGGGAGGTCGAGATCGAGAACCCGTTCGGGACGACGATCGAGGCGCTGATCATTATCGACAACCCGCCCGGCTCCGCCGTCTACACGCTCCGGCCGAACCAGCGAGCATGGTTCCCGTTCAGCCGCGCGCTGCTCATGGACGCGTGCACCCCGAAGCAGGCCTGGACGATGTGGATGGAGCCCACGCCCGATCAGAAGCGCGTCTTCGAGATGACGCCAAACTGCACGTTCAAGGCGGCCCCTCCGACCCCTCCGAAGGTCTTCGCGGCATCGACGGCGGCCGTGACCAGCCAGATCGTCGCGGGCCGCGTGTCGTACTCGGGCGCGACGATCAAGACCCCGATCCCCACGTGCGGTCAGCCGTTGGCCGTCGAAGCGGAGGTGACGAACCGCACCGCGGGTCGGCGCACGTCCCTTCACCTCGACCTCGGAAACTTCGACGGCGCGCCCTTCCAGCTCGACGCCGGCGCGTCGAAGCGTGTGTCGGCCGGCCAGAGCGCGTTCGCGGGCTGGCGGGGGGTCTTCCCGCTCGCCCTCGGCCAGACCTCGGCGCCGAACGACCCCATCATCGTCCCGGGGTCGTTCGTGACGGAGGTGACGGCCGAGTGCCGGCCGACGTTCCAGATGCGCGGCTTCGTCGCCACGCCCTGAAAGGTCACGGCGTCAGGGCGCGGTGACCATGAAGCCGCGGATCGCCTTCACCTCGCCGTTCACGAAGAGCGAGAAGAGCACGGGCCCCGTGTAGCCGGGGAACAGGTAGCTGGTCCACGCCATCCAGCGCTGCCCGTAGCGGCCGGTCACGGTAAAGGTGTGCTCCTTCGTTAGCTCGGGGCCGCCGTTCACCGCGAACATCCGGCTGGTCACCTCGTCTCCGCCGCGGAGCGCGCCGGAGAACCCGACGGTGATCATCTGGTTGTTCTTGATCGTCGCCGGGTTCGGCGCAGGGTCGGCGATCTGCTCGTAGGAGATGGAGCTACCGACGCGCAACATGACGTCGAGGATCCCCGAGACCTCGTACGTCGCCGGATCGGCCGTCCACATGCCTTCCTTGGCGGGCTCGACCCAGTCGTTCTCGCAGTCGCGCACCTCGAAGTGCAGGTGCGGCGCGGTCGAGCAACCAGAGCTGCCGACGACGCCGACGGCCTGGCCGGTCGTGACCTGGTCGTCGACCTTGACCTTGAGCGACCCCTTCTTGATGTGGAGGTAACGCGTGATGAACCCGTTTTTGTGCTCGACCTCGACGTAGTTCGCGTCGCCGGTGCAGGACATGTTGCGATCGAACTTCGTGTCCTCGACCTTGATGACCTTGCCGGGAGCCGCCGCGTTCGCGACGACCGCGTTCGCGTCCATCTGCCGGAAAGAGCCGACGTCGATGTCGTAGCCGCGGTGGCCGTCGTAGGTCATCGCCAGGTTGTGCATGGCGCCGCGGTAGTCCCTCTTGTTCGCAGTCGAGTCCTGGTCGGTGTAGTTGTGCGTCACCCAGATCTTCCCGGGGCTGCCGGCGAGCGGCCACGCGAGCTTGAGGTCCGCGGCCTTGCACGTCCGCGTCGACGTCATGGTGCGCTTCGCGGCCGAGGTCATCGTCAGGGCGGCAGACGCCGGCTCGGCGCCAATCTCGCTGAAGGCCGTCGGCGTGAGCTTCACGGCCTTCGTCGCCTTCGCGGTCGCGAGCACGGGGAGGTTGTCCGGCGTCGCGACGCCCGAGATCGAGGGCGTCTTGTCGATGACGACGCGAGCCGCGGGCGACGCGGGGGCCGCCGTCACCGGGGGTGGCTGCGCGGCCCGGACCTGAGCGAGGCCGAGGCCGACGACGAGGGAAGCGAGCGCGAGGGGTGACGCCGGGTTCATGGGTGGCGTATCTCCCTGCGGAACGCCGCGGTCAAGCGCCGCGGTCGCGCTTCAGCGCTCGAGGCGGACGGCCGTCGCGTAGGCGAGGACCTCGGTGGCGCCTTGCATGAACTCGGTCGCGTCGCGTCGCGTCGCAACGCATCGCATCGCATCGCGATGATGGCGTTTGCGCCGAGCGCCTCCGCGTGGGCGAGCATGCGGAGATACGCATCCTGGCGGGCCGCATCGCAGACCTGCGCCCACATCCTCGATGTTGCCTCCCCGAGCGACTTGAACGCGCCGACGAAGCCCTGGCCGATGGACGCCGACCGGACCACGACGCCGAGGTAAGCCGCGATCCGGTAGCCCGAGACTGCGTTGCCCGTCGTGACGAGCACGGTGCCTGGGGTGGACGGTGCGCCTCGGTATCCCTCTTGTGTCATCGCATCCTCACATCTCGAAGGCGAAGCCGGCCGTCCACGTCGACGCGCCGACGAGGAGGGGCTTCGACTGGCCGAGTCCCGTCAGGCCGAGCGAGAAGTACTCGGCGAAGAGGTAGGTGCCGTTGATCCCGAGGAGGCTGTCCATGCTGCGTCCCGCGCCCGGATCGAGGGCATCGAGCGCGAACATGATGCCGACCGCGGCCTGCGTCCCGAGCGTGGTGCCCTTGCCCGAGACGTTCTCGGCCGACGCGGTGCCCCCGAGTTCGAGGCGCGCCAGGCCTGCGGCGAGCCCGAACTTGCCGTACGGCACGAGCGGGATGCCGAGATCGCGCCAGAGCACGTCGAGCCGGAGCACGCCCACGCCGTAGAGGGTAGAGGGGGAGATCTCGAGGCCCGTGTCGTCCCCGGACGGGCCGCCCGACCGCGTCGTCACGTTCGCGCTCATCGAGGTATACCCGACGATGACGCCGAGGGTGACGGGCGGTGGACGGATCGCGCGTTATGCGAATTGCGCTCGCACTTGAGCCGCCGACCTTGGTGGTGAACCAAGGCGCGCTCGACTTCGGATCGACGAGCCCCTCGTCGATCACCCCATGCTTCAAAAAATTGTTGAGGACAGCGAGAAGGAAAACTTAGCCGGTTCGGTTGGCCAAGCGCCGCTCGTGCTGGTTGACCTAAGGCGTCCTATGCAAAATTGCACTCGCACTGGAACCGCCGACCGTGGTGGCTCAGGGCCCTGACACCGACGACGTCGAAGCGCTCGACGGCTCAACCGTCGCGCGACGGCTGCGGGAGACCCTTGCGCCAGTCGATCGTCGACCACTCGTCTTTCGTCTTCTTCACGGTGCGCGACCACACCTCGTCGCGCGATAGCCTGATTGGCAGGGTCCACCAGCAGCGATCCCATTCGTCGTCGGTGGCGTCGCTGCCGCGTTGCAGGCTGAGTAGCCAGTGCGGCAGGTCACTGCTGGCGCCGAACGCGGCGATGTCGCGTTCGCCATCCATCACCTGCCACGCGCCGCCCGTGCGCTCGTTCAACGACGTCAACGTCCACGCCGCCTCTGCCCGCAGTGGCCGTTCGTGACACGACTGCAGATGCGCGCCCGGTGCGCCGACCGCCTCGAGCATCGCGCCGACGGTGGTGTCGCCGTGCATGTAGAAGTTGAGGTCGTGCTGCCACGTGCGCGGCCGCGCGGCGCGCAACCGTGGCCCGGCATCGACGACGTCGACGCGACCGCATGCCAACAGCGCCACGCCGCCCGCGATGAGGCGCAACGCGATCGGCGCGTCGACGTCCGCAGCCCTGTCGAGGGTCAGCTCCACCTGTTTGTCGAGCGCAGCGCCGGCCTCCCACCGCACGACGTCGTGGGCTTCGACGCGCCACACATGAAACCGATCCTTCGGGCCATGGTGCTCGATGTCGACGATGCCGACCTCGATGACCACCGCCAACGCCTTTGTCTTTCGCGCCGTCGCCGGCTTCGGCGCTTTCGGCGTCGGCTTGCACGACAGCAGCACGAGCTCGTCGAAGCCCTCGTCCTGCATCCACTCGGCGAGATCGTCCGTCTTTTGAAAGATGGTCATGTGCGGACAATACCGCGCCACGCTCCGGCGCCGATGTAACGAATCATCACATCCCGGCCGGAGGTGATGTTACGGCCGTTGACATGGTCGCCGCGGCCGGACGCGCGCGTCAGCACGTCAAGCTGCTCGAAGAACGATCCCTCGCGAACCTGTCAATGAACCGAACGCCGCGTGTGTGGTTCGCGCCTGCGACAGACACGGTGGGCGGTGGGCCACCAGCACACAGCCCTCGCTCGAAGTCGCGAACGGGTCGCCACCCGGGCTCCTCAGCAAAGCCACCTCACCCGAAAAGCGCACCTGTTCTTCCTGTCCGCCAGGCATCACGCCCATCGCCTACAGCAGCCTCGTGCCCCCTCTCGTCGTGGCGTACTGGGCTGCGCAACGATGCGAGGATGGGCCCTCGGCAAGCAGTCGAGACCGTTCTTCGGCTAATGGGCAAAGGAGAGAAGGAAATCCCAGCGGCTTTCGCGCGGCAAGGGATGCTGCGGGCGGAGTGGAAGTAGCGCGCGTTATGCGAATTGCGCTCGATGCGTCGCGCTTCCGCTTCCGAGCGGTGGCGCGTTCTCGCTGCCGCTCCTCGGCCTCACGGAGCCGGTAGCTCTCACCGTCGATCGTGACGATCTCCGACTTGTGAATGAGCCTGTCGACGAGCGTGACGACGCACGCGGCGTTCGGGAAGGTCGTCGGCCACTCGGCGAAGGGCTTGTTCGTGGTGAGGAGGATGGATCGGTTTTTCTCATTGCCTGCGGGTGACTACCTCGAAGAGCAGGTCGGCGTGCCTCGCGTCGTACGAGAGGTAGCACCACGGTCGGCGCTGCCAGTGCGGATTTCGTAGCCGTTTGCCCGCGTCCGCCGGCGATCGCTACGCGCCGTCGGCGGGCGGCGCGGCCATCATGATCGACGCGGACTTCGTCGCCGCTACCCGCGCTCGCTCGTGCTCGCACCGACTCGTCGCCTTCACCATGCCGTGGCCGGGTCAGCCATTTCCCGCAGTAGTGTTACTGCTGCTCGAAGCGCCCGCTGGAACACGCACCACGCCCGCATGGAGTCCGATGCACAGCCCGAAGGATAAGTCCTATTTGCAAGCACGCGCCATCCGCCAAGGCACGCTCCAACTCGCACCCGCAGAGCTTGCCATCACGCGGGCGCTCTCCCTGTTGCTCGATGCGCGCGTGCTCAACGTCACCTTCGCGTTGAAATCCGGAAAGGCGTTTCGGCAGTTGGTGATCGCAGTCGCCGTGGAGACCTCCGCCGAGCGCGCACGCCTGGACGAACCCAGCACGCGTCAGCATGTCGCCGCGTCGCTGCGGCCCGCGCTGATGCACTCCAAGTTCGCCGTCGCAGGCATCCTCCCCGAGCTCATCGTGGGCTTCGCTGCCCTCGAAGTCATCGAGCTCCAAGTGGCGCTGACCGCGGTCAAGCCAGACCTCGAGGCACTTGCGAAGGCGCAGCCCGAGCGCATCTGGAGCGTCGTCACGAACGGCGCGACGCAGCACACCGTCTTCTTCCACCGCGAGGCCGACGTCACCGAGGCGCACATGAACGCGCTGCGCGCAGAGGTGCTCGCAGCCCTGAAGAAGCACGACGCCTTCGACCTCTTCGGCAGCCACTCGCTGAGCTTCCTTTACTTCGACAGTCACGAGCGCTTCGAGCGCGAGTACGGCGGGAACTTCCACCTCTATTTCCAGTAGAAGCGGGCCAATTCCGGCTTTGCGCTGAGAACAAAGCCACAATTGTTGGTGCGGTGCAGCCTTGCGCTCAGAGAAATCGGGTACCGCATCGTGCGGTGCGGCCCGCGAGGCGGTCCAGATCTTCAGGGCCCGTCCGCGAGGGCTCGGGCGATCCGAGGCGAAGTAGACCGTGAGTCGGTCCTGCGAGACCACGGGGTAGCCGTCGAACGCCATGCTGCCCAGCTCGCTCACGTGAGTGACGGCGGCGACCGCTGCGCCGTCTCTCCTGGCCTCGTAGATCTCCCCGTCGCCCTCGCGGCTCGAGCCGAACCAGAGCGCGTCACCGAGCACGAACGGCTGTCCCTCCTCGCCTTCG